>CAZCGB010000297.1:0-4506 GCA_964498045.1 uncultured Isosphaeraceae bacterium | reverse complement strand
TTCATCGGCAGCATCCACGTCTCGGGAATGCGCAGGCCCAGCCGCATCATCACGCAGTACGCGGTGTGCTTCTCCATCGCCTGGAACGTGAACGGGTTGTTGAGCAGGTACACCTCATCCATCATGGCGACCTTCTTCAACCACTCGCGCGGCACGTTGTACCACCACGCAGCGCGGTCGATCACCAGCCGATGCCGCGGCTTGTAGCGCAGGTCATAGGGTTCGACGGTGACGCGCTCGGAGGTGAAGGTGTGCCGCTCGCCGCCTTCTTTGAATTCGAGTTTCGCGCGGCGGAGCAGCGATTCAAAGGCGGTGGGCCAGTCGTTCTCGGCCCCGAGCATCAATCCGATGAGGTGCGAAGGCATGGGGGCCGAGTGTACCGCGCAAGGCCCAGGCACTTAAGTGCCAAGGCCTTGCGTTTTGTTGGTGTACCGCTTGTACGGCACGCCGTACAGGAACGCCTTGCGCTCTCGCGCGAACGCCAAGCCGTCCTCCATCGACTTGAACACGCGCGTGTGCGGGTACTCCCGCCACGATCGAACAATCCGCGCCCGCTCCGCCTGATTGAGCGTGTAACGGTACGCCTTCACATACTGATCATCATCGCGCAGACATCCGTCGAAGTAGTCATGGCCGTCCTCGCCGCGCCAGAACGGAACTCGGCGTTCAGGGAGTAGATCATTGACCAATTTCGCGACCGAGCCATGCAGTTTGCGCATGAGATGACGCATCTCGTCGCCGACGGTGCAGTACCCCACGATGTGACAGTGATTGTCGAGCAACGACACAATCCAAGGCTTGAACTGGTGCGTCGCGGCATGCGCAGCCAGTCGATCCCAGAACACGATCTTCGCCTCGTCGGTCGCAAATGCAGGGTACTTATCGCGACAGCGGGCGCTGATGAAGTACACCTGATTGTCGCGATACCAATGCTGGAACGGGTCAGGACCGTCCAAGCGCTTGCGGTTCCAACCTGAACTCTTCTCGGTCCAAGTCATGCGCCAGAGAATACCGTAAGGCCAAGGCACTTAAGTGCCTTGGCCTTGCGTTGGCCCTATTTGGTCCATGGCGTTCGTCCTTCCACGAAGTGGCTCATGTACCAAATGATCTGCTCGCGCCACCAGTGCCAGTCGTGTGAGACATCGAAGCCCCACAGATCCATGTAGTTGGGGATGCCCTTCTGCGACAGCAATTGCCAGAACTGGCGCGTGCTGGCGAGGGCCGGGCCTTCCCACTGGCCCTGGCCGCAGACGAGCGTGATGTGCACGTTCTTGCGGACCGTGTCGAGTTCGCTGCCGTGCATGTGGGTGACGTACTCCATCGGATTGTTGAAGTACACCCAGTCATCGTGGTGGCCGTGCATGAGGAAGCGGATGTCGTACACGCCGCTCATGCACAGCGCGTGGTTGAATCGCATCGGATGTTTGAGCGTGAAGTTGGCTGCGTGGTACGCACCGAACGAGCAGCCTGTCGTGAGCAGTTTCACGTTCGGGTCGCCGACATCCTTGGCGATGGCGGGAATCACCTGATTCATCACCCAGTGTTCGTACAAACTGTGGCGATACGCGCGCTCGTGCGGCGGCAACGTCTTGCTGTACCAACTGTCGCTGTCGTAACTGCCGATGCAGTAGAGACGCAGCTTCCCCGCGTCGATCAGCCACGTCAGCCAGCGCGTCATCCAATAGTCTTCGTATTCGTGGAACGCGCCTTCGGATGAAGGAAAGACGAGCACGGGCAAACCGGCGTGGCCGAACATGAGCATGTGCATGTCGCGGCCGATGGCAGGGGAGTGAAGTGTGACTTGTTCGCGGCGCATGGGAAGCGAAATGTACTGACAGCCCGGTCGCCACGCGACCCTGGATCGCCGGATTGTGTGAATCGCTGCTGGAGTTTCCGGGGTCGCAGAGCGACCCGGCTATGGGCGCAGCAGCCGCATCAATCCTTCGCCCACGCAGTCTCGCCAGCAGGTCCAGTTGTGCGCATCGGGCTGGCGGTGAAACGTCACGGCAAAGTTCTGGCGCGTCAGCGCTTCGGCCATCACCGTGTTGTTCACGAGGTTCTCTTCGCCCGAACCAGCGGTCATGTGCATCGGGATGCGCGGCACGCTTCGATCAGCGCTCCCCAAAGCGCGCTCGACGAATGCGCAGATCGCGTCGAACCAGGGAAACGACGATTCCATACTGTCGGTGTGCGGCTGAAAGAAAGAGCCAGATTGCAGAATCAACCCGCCGAATGGCGAATGCGCGGCATTCGTGAAATGGGCATAAAGAAGACAGAGCCCGCCAAGGCTGCAGCCAACGGCGATGCGAAAGCGCGCCTCATGCGGCAAGGGGATCATCGCGGCCAGCGCTCGCTGCAAACCGTCGGCAAGAAAGTCAGCCGTGGCCGGTATGGCGGCGTACTCCTCGTTGCGCGAGGCGGGCTTGAGAAACGCCGCGCGGCAGGGGATGATCGCGCCGCTGTGCACGAGATTCTCAAGAATGTTTCGAGCATTGGCCATCGCCAGCCAGTCGCCGCCGTCCAGAAAAGTGATCACAGGCAGCGTTTGATCCGATTTCACCCCAGGCGGCGACCACAGCCAGCACGGCCAGGGCTTGCCAATCGGTCCGCCGATCTCAATCGCATGCAAGTTTCCACGCGCCTGGGGCATCGGGTCGCGGACATGCTCTGGCGCTGCATAGGTGCTGGAGGTGATGACCGATCGCACTGCAAATGGATCGCTGACCGTGCTTCGGTTGAGCGGATCGACGCCAAGCGTCTCATTGCCGGCGTCATCCGTAGCCGCGAATCGGTACTCGATGCGATTCACGAACGGCGCGTCGAGTTCCAACACATGCAAACCGCCGGCGCAGCGATGCAGCGTCGGCGGACGCCGATGGCTCGCAAGCCCATGACGAAGCCGGACGCTGGTGAATCGCTCGAGTTCATCCACGAACGCAAAGAGGTACTTGCCGTCGATTGATGCAGAAGGAAAATGATGCGTCCGAGCGAAGGCGCGCATCGAGTCGGCTGAATCGGGGTTCAGGCCGGCGGGCAGCCGCGGAATCGGCAGGGGATGGTTCAATGTCAGTGCGGGCATGTGGCCTGTCGGGATTCCCGGGGCGGCGGATACTACAGATCGGCAGGCCGGCCGTGGGAATCGATGGTGAATCGCCTTTTCGTGTTGAGGGCTGGCCGCGGCCGGGGCGGATCGAGCGGCTTTGACTGAAGCCGATGATGCCCTACAATCCCGCCCTCTCCCCACGATGGGGCCGTCGGTGACTGGTTTGGCAGCAGGCTGAACCGGGCGCCGCACGGAGCGATCAGTCGCGGCTGATGATCGCGCCGGCCTCGGGGAGATTCGCCGCGGAAGGATTGTTCGACCGACTTGCTGCATGCGTCGTCGAGCGCCAACCGCGAATCTGCATCGGGGTGCGGGAATCGCTGGAATTGTTCCGCTGTCGTTGCGCGATCGGTCGCTCGCCCCCTTCGTCGCGTCCGCAGCTGAAAAAGTTGGCCCGTAGTGTAACGGTAGCACACCTGGTTTTGGTCCAGATTGTCCAGGTTCAAATCCTGGCGGGCCAGTTGGGTTCGTCGGTCGCCGGTTGCCATTCCTTCTTCCACTCGTGAACGCGTCAACGTCATCCAACTTCGCTTCATCGAACGCCGGCAGGTCTGCGCGGCCGCTCGCTGCGGTCATTCTCGCGGCTGGCAAGGGCAAGCGCATGAACAGCGATTTGCCGAAGGTCGCGCATCCTGTCGCGGGTGAGCCAATGGTGCGCTGGGTCGTCCAGGCCTGCCGCGATGTCGGCGCGAATCCGATCGTGCTGGTCGTCGGGCACGGTGCAGAGGTCGTTCGCGACATCTTTCGCGACCAGGCCGATCTGGTGTTCGCAACTCAGGAACAGCAGCTGGGAACCGGACATGCAGTTGATCAGGCGCGCAGCGTGTTCGCCAATCGCGCTGATCTGAATCACATGGATGTGCTGGTGCTGGCAGGCGATGGCCCGCTGATTCGCACGCAGACCCTGCAGCAGATGCTCGACGCGCACCGGCGGAGCGGCGCCGCGGCGACGCTCGCAACGTCGGTTATCAGCGATCCTTCCGGCTACGGCCGCATCGTGCGCGATTCGAAGAAGCAGTTCGAGGCGATCGTCGAGCACAAGGATGCGACTGATGCGCAGCGGGCGATCCGCGAGGTCAATCCAAGCTACTACTGCTTCCGGGCGGCGCCGCTCTTTGCGACGCTCGGCAAGCTCGACAACAAGAACGCCAACGGCGAGTACTACATCACGGATGTCTTCGGCCTAATGCGAAAAGCCGGCGAGCGCATCGAGGTGATTGACGCCGTTCCGCCCGAGGATGTGCTGTCGATCAACGATCCGCAGCAGCTCGCCGAGGTTGATGGGATTCTTCGCAAGCGTCTGTCATTGAATTCCAGTACATCATCGAATCTTCATCAGAGGGTTGAGGACGCACGATGAGCACAGCCGACCGCGATCATCTGAAGATCTTCGCCGGCCGCGC
>CAZCGB010000296.1:0-4509 GCA_964498045.1 uncultured Isosphaeraceae bacterium | reverse complement strand
CTAGGCCAGACTCGTCGATTGTGGAACGCCCTTCCCGTACCCCAGGCAACGATGACGAACGGATTTTCGCCATAATCCAATAGTGGCGCCCCGTGCGCGACGGCATTCGCGTAGGCTTCCGCGAAGGCGTGGTCACGCACCTTCAGGCATGAACCCGTTCAATTTGGAAGGAACGACTCGTGCGCGCACGGTCACGCCACACGGCGCATTTCCTGCTCCAGCGGCATCGGCAGGCGATCGGTGGTCATCTGCAGCAAGGCTTCCAGCCGTGGAATGCGGCGACGGAAGCTGGCGCAGATCGCATTCTTCTGCGTGTCAGCATCCACCAGCAGTCGCTGCACTTCCACGACTTCATCAATCGCGCCGGCGGGTTCGGGCAGAAGGAACTGCACCGTCAGTTCCTGACTGACTTCGATGGCGTCAATCGATTCGCTGGTGTGGATGCGAAGGCCGGAGACGCTGATGTCGGCGAGCTCGCACGCCAGCGGCGACTTCAGGCGTCCGCCGGTGGCCTGCACGCTCGGGGCAACGTCGGGGTCGATCGTGTTGCGCGGCTGGCCGCGGCGATCCTCGAAGCGCAGCACCTCGGGAATGCTCAGGCGGTACACGTGCGTCATGCCGCGCGGGCCCTTGCTCTTGAGCCGGCCCACGCACATCGTGCGGCCGCTGAGATTGGTGTCGCGCTCGACGAACGAGAGCTTCAGCCATTCGCCTTCGGCGAGCGGATAGATGATGCCGCCCACGCTCGGCTGGGTCACGATCATTTCATCGCCGGAGACTGTCTGCACAAACGTGCTGGCGACCAGGCCCTGCGGGGCTTCGAGCACGATCGCTGTGCGATTGCGCATGGCCTTCTGCAGTGCCTGCCGCACGGCCGCGCTCGCGCTGGGTCTGCCTGCGTCGTTTCGGCTGAAGAGTTTGCTGAACCATCCGCCCATGATGTGGTGATCGGCCGTGGCCGCGCCGCGCTTCAATGGACCATGGCGAACGACCGAAGTTCCGCCTTATCGGATCGGCGACATCGGCGCGAGCCCCGCGTTCGATGGGCGATCGACTCACGCCGACTTGCGTTGCGGCATCGGTTCGACTGCGCCTGGCTGCTGCTGGTTCAGGCGGTCGACGGGAATGCGCAGCAGCGTCTCCAGCCTTTCGATGCGGCGTTGGAACGACACGCCCACGGTGTGCTTGCTGTTGCGGCGGTCGAAATCCAGCCGCTGCACTTCCACCACCTCATCCACCTTGCCGATGGGGTCGGGCATCTCGAATTTCAAATACAGCTCCTGGCCGATCGACAGGCCTGGCGCGGCGGAGTCCATGCTCACGCGGGCTCCGCTCATGCTGATGTTGGTGAGGCGGCCGACGACAGGCGACTTCATCGTGCCCGAGTACAGCTGCGCTTCGGGCGCGACTTCCTGCGTGATTTCCGTGCGCGGATCAGCCCGCCGCTCCTCCACCTTGATCGAGCTGGGCAGCGCGAGTCGGTAGGCGAACAGCGTGCGGCCGTCGCCCGAGGTCACCTTGGTGCGGCCGAGGCACTTGGTCTCGCCCACGAGATTGCTTTTCTGATCGACGAACGAGAGCTTGAGCGCCTCGCCGAACGCCAGGGGATAGGTCATGCCGCCGATGGACGGCTGGGCGATGACGATCTCATCATTGGTGATCTGCTCGACCTGCGTGGCGGCGACGACCTTCTGGTTGGGCACCTCAAGGAAGACCTTGCAACGGTTTCGGTGGGCCGCCTGCAGGGCGTTGCGCACTGAAGTCGCGCCGCCCTTGGTCACGGGCGCAGCGGCGGAGCCCGCTGCGGCGGGCTTGACCTTGTTCATCATCTTCGAGAGCCAGTCGGCCATGCGATGGACATCGACTTGGCGGGGGCGCGTGTTGAACCAAGCCGCGAACGCCCTGCCCGACAACACCGCCTGCATCGACGGCGCGTCGTGATTATCGGCACTCAAACGGAAAATGCAGTGGTCGCGGGCAACGTCATCACGCAGCGGCCAGGTCAACAAGCGTGATGTTGCTGTTGCTGTAGATGCAGATCTCGCCGGCGATGCGCATGGCTTCGCGGGCGATGTCGCTGGCATTCATCGAGGTGTGCTTCAGCAGCGCGCGGGCGGCGGCCTGCGCGTACGCCGCGCCGGATCCGATCGCCGCGATGCCGTCCGACGGTTCGATCACGTCGCCCTGGCCCGAAAGCGTGAACGTGCTGGCGGCGTCGGCGACGATGAGCATCGCTTCAAGTCTTCGCAGCGCGCGATCAGTGCGCCAGGTCTTGGCGAGTTCGATCGCCGCGCGCGTGAGGTTGGTCGGCGTGTCCTTGAGTTTCGCCTCGAAGCGTTCAAGCAACGCGAACGAGTCGGCCGCCGAGCCGGCGAAGCCGACCAGGACGCCCGCCTGCTTCGCGCCCAGCGCGGGCAGTCTGCGCACCTTCACCGCGTCAGACTTGGCGACGGTCGCGCCGATCGTCACTTGGCCGTCGCCCGCCATGGCCAGGCCGGCGTCGCGCCGGACGCAAAGGATGGTGGTGGAGTGAAATGAGTTCATGTTTTCATTCTGCAATTGGAAACTCCGCTGAGGGCAATCTTTGAAGAGCCGTGGCACCCGTTGGGATGTCATGGATTCGCCGGCACCACGCGCACGTCGCCGTTGAGCATGCCCAGCGCGATGAGCCGGCCCACGTCGTCGATCGCGATGGCGGCGGGGGCCTCGTCGGTCTTGATGATCGAGCCGACGCGCTGCGGTGCGGAGTTCCCGGAGTCGAACGACCACACCTCCACGCCGTCGGCGGTCACGATGGCCAGGCGCGAGCCGTTGCCGCTGAACGCCGCGGCGACGACCGGTTTCGTCGCTGCGCGCCAGCCCGTGCCTTGCCAGTTGGCGTTGTCGTTGACGAAGGTGAACGCGCTGCCGTCCTCGGCCAGCGCGATGACCATGCGCGGCTTTCCTTCGCGCTCAAGGAAGCTCAACGCGATGACCGGCTGCTTGAGCCCAGTCAATCGCTTTGGGCCCTGCGGATTCGCAGGCGCGCCGGTCCGGCCGCCCGGTTGGGCCGGGGCGGTGGAATTGGAAGGGCCGCGCGGCTCCCAGATGCTGACCACGCCGCCCGCCGCGCCCACCGCCATGATGTTGTCGTCCCGCGCGAAGGCGATCGCGGTGAACGCGCCCGCCGCGCTGCGCATCGAACGCGGCTCCCTTCGTGGATTGTCGCGCGCCATCGCGCCGCGCGCCTCCGTCGCGCGCAGGTTCAACGTCAGGTTGCTCGATCCCCACGCCACCATTTCGCCCGACGGCCCGAGCGCGAGCGACGTCACCGATCCACCCAGGTCCTTCAGTTCGCGCACCACCTGGCCATCGACGCAGCGCACGATCGCGATCGGCTCATCCTCGCCCTGGGCCGCGATGGCAATGGTCGAGCCGTCAGCTGACACCGCGATGTGCGCGATCGCCGCGTCGAACGGCACGACTTTCTGCGTCGATCGTCTGGATTCCACATCCCACAGCAGCAGTTGATGGTCATACGAAGCCGACGCCAGCACCGGATGCGCCGCGCCGCCGACGACGGGAACGAACCGTAACTGCGTGATGCGGCCGGTGTGCTGCGAAAGCGTGAAGGGCTCGGCGCTGTCCGTACTTGATGAACGCTGCGTCGCGGCGATGCGTGCGGCCTCCACCGCGGCTCGCTGCGCCTCCAAATCCTGGGATTGCTTCTGCAATTCGCGATCGCCATGCGCTTCGCGCTGCTGCAAGCGCGCCCTTTCCCACATCGTGTAAGCCAAAGCCGCGCCGGCGACAAGCGCGATCACGCCGATCACGCTCAACACCACCTTGTTGCGCTTGACGAACAGACTCGTGCGATACAACACGCTGGCCGGCCGCGCGTTGATGGGCTTGTTGGCGAGGAAGCGCACGATGTCGCGCCCGAGGCTGCCTGCGTTGCGATAGCGCCGGGCGCGGTCGCGCTCCATCGCCTTCAGGATCACCGTCTCCAGGTCGCCCTTCACTTCGGGATTCAGTTCGCTGGGCTTGCGCGGATTCTCCTCGCGGATGATGCGGATCGCCTCGAACACCGGCAGCGCCTCCAGGTCATACGGCGGCTTGCCCGTCATCATCTTGTACAGCAGCACGCCCAGGGCGTAGACGTCGCAGCGGCCGTCCAGGTCCTGCGGCCGCGTGTCCACCTGTTCGGGAGCCATGTATTGCAGCGTGCCCACGAGGTTGCCCGCCTCGGTGGTCATGGTCTGCTGGCTGGAATCGACCTCAGCGGCGTGGGCGATGCCGAAGTCGATGACCTTCGGCTCGCCGTACTGGTCGATGAGGATGTTTCCGGGCTTGAGGTCGCGATGAATCACCTTGTTGCCGTGGCCATGCTCGACGGCGGCGCAGACCTTGACGAAGAGTTTGAGGCGATCGCGCAGGTTCATGTCCTTCTTGCCGACGAACTCGAGGATGTTCGTCGCGCCGGGGATGTACTCCATCACGAAGTACGGAGCAGCGCCGGTTCCGTCATCG
>CAZCGB010000295.1:0-4521 GCA_964498045.1 uncultured Isosphaeraceae bacterium | reverse complement strand
GTCGGCGTACAGATTCGGGGCGGTGACAAGCGCCGGCGCCTCGCTGCAGCCGCCATGAACTCCCATGACGCACGTTGTTGCACAAACAAGAATTGTCAGATGAACCAATCGTCGAGTGATGGTCACAGGCGCGCCTTTCAGTGATTCAACCTCCGCTCCGTGGCGCCGCGGGAGTCTGGACGGGCCACAGTTTAGCGCAATCGAACGTCCCGCCTGAAGTCCATGTGGCCCATCATTGCTGCGCGACTTCAAATTTCATCACCACGTCCTCGCCTGCGAGCAGTTCCAGCGACCTGTCGTTGATGCGATATGACGTGATCCTGCCGAGCGCCGCAACAAATGCCTGTTCCTGCTGCATCAGCGGCTCCGGGCCGGCCATCATCGTCATCATGCCGGGCGTGATCGCCAGGTGTTTTCCATCGAGGGTGTACTCGCCGCCCATGCTGTTGATGCCGGTGTTCGCCCCGATGATGCCTTGGCGCGAGACAAAGGTGATCCCCGCATCCCGCGGGCCATTGCTCGGAAGCGCGGGTCGGCCGTCGAGTTCCACGAGCCGCCAGAAGGTGTCCTCCAGCGACGCCGATTTCGGCGCATTTGGCTGGGTGCCGCTGCCTCGCGATTGCTCAAGCAGGATTTCGACATGACTGCCGGCGTCATGCGTCAGCACGGGATACTCGCGTGTCGTCGTGAACAACACCTCGCTGCCGGTCTTGATCGTCGCTTGCACGTGATAACGATGTGCCGAGATGATCTTCGCTGCATCGTATTCCAGCGTGAACTGGATCGGGACCTGCCTGCCTTCAGTCGCCATGCTTCTTTCCGCAATCAGCGTTGGCGCGCCGTCCGCCTGTGAAACATCCTCCAAGCGCACGTTCACGACCGCATCCGGGGGCAGAGCGATTCGAACGCGGTACGCGACGCTGCCGGTGATGCTTCGCATTTGCATCGGCGTATCATCCTTGGATTTTTCTGGGGCGTGGCAGCCGACGAGTTCCAACGAGGACACGGCGATCGCCGCAAAGAACGCGCGCTTGAGTCGAAGATGCACCGGAGTCTCCGTTCGAGCAGAAACGTGCAATGTGAATCGACGCCTCGAAAGCGCCGCTGATGGCGGAATCGTATGCACCGAAATCATGATCGGGACAGACACAGCCGCGTCGGCGCCGCTCGAGTCATTCCTGCGTCAAACCTGGTGGATCAAACGCCATCGCAATCTGCGATCCATACATCGGATAATCGATGCGGCAGCGGTAGCCACGAAACGCTTGGGCGTTCCAATCGAGCTTCACGCACACTTCGCGCACGAGCTCAGCGTAGTTGGGCACGTCGCCGCTGCGCCAACGAGATGGGCCGACGCCGAGCGACTGTATTGACTCGAGCATGTCCATGCGATCGATGTCGCGCCCCGGGTCATTGATATTCGCTACGCCATCCAGTGCGGTGTCGTAGATGCACAACTCCGGGTCGGCGCCGGGATAGACCTCAGCATGCACCAGCACATCGAAATGCAGTGTCCGAACCGGCGTAGAGACTTCCGCAAAGACATAGCCCTTGCGCCTGGAGCCGGCCGAGACGAACCGCTTCATCTCATTGCGATTGACCTCAGCAAAGACCAGGTCCACCGCCGAGCGAGGTCCGAAGGCCTCTCCCGCCAGGGTGTAGTGCACCACGTCACCGGCGCGAACGATATCGAGTCGCGGTGGTGGAGCCGTGCAGTACTGATCGAGCCGCACGCCTTCAAGGTCATCGACCGCGTGGCCGTCCAGTGACATGGGCCTGCGCGGCGCGTCGCCGCCGTCGAGCCTGCGCGTGGCAAACTTCACTGCCGCGCCCGGGCGCAGGCGATGCAGCCCAAGCAAGCCACTGATCCAAACGACATCGAGATGCTCGCCATCTGCGGATGGACCCAGCATGACCGTCGCCAGATTGACGTCCGCCACCGCGCCTTTGAGCTGGCTGATGGCCTTGAACGCCGACTGCTTTCGGCGAAGTTCGAATTCCGCACGGGCTTCAGGCAACCAAGAGGAGAGAATGGCGTCCAAGGCGCTTCGGTCGCCGGCATGCTTCTTGATGAGTCGATCAAATTGATCAACGGCACGTTCAGCGGAATCGATGAGCGCGGCTTCGACGCCTCGGCGCGATGCGGCCTTGAGCATGCGCCGCAGCGGGTCCGGACCCGGGGCAAGGAACACAACCGCCATCGGGTCGCGATTGCGGGCCGCCTTCAAGGCCCGGCTGGCAAGGACTTTGTCGATCCCCAGCGTCTTGGCGATTTCCACAGGTCCACCGCTCCCCACCGCATCCAAGACGCCTCCCAACGAGCGCGCGAGATCGCGGCCGGTACTTGAGATATCGATCTCAATGGGCAATCCAGACTGCGGCGTAACATCTTGAATACCCATGCTTTGCGGATCCACTTCCGGTGAGGAAAACCAAGCGAGCCAGGGTTCAGCCAAAGCATCGTAGTGGCTTTCGTTGGGTCGGCAAGCCCGATTTTCTGATTTCCATAAAGTTTCCCTGAAACTTCATTGACACAAATTGAAGTCTTGGTACTCTAATCATGCCTTCAGACGCGCCCGCCCGTTTGTTTGCCGGCATCTCAAGATTCGCGATAGCCGAAATCGCCCATTGCACGGGTTCGCACGAACACTCTCAAGATCGCAAGGAATCGATACTCATGAAACTCCCCGCCAGCCACCCGCGCTTTGTTTCGCAATTCCGGTCGCTTTCACTCGTGGCTGCGGTCCTCGCGGTCACGCACACTGCAGCTGCGGCGCGCCCCTGTCCTCCGGACACCAACTGCTCCGGGGCGGTCGACGTCGCAGACCTGCTCACCGTCATCTCGTCCTGGGGCAACGCCGGCGGTGCCGCAGACGTGAACAATTCCGGCCACGTCGATGTCGGCGACCTGCTGGCGGTCATCACCACATGGGGGCCGTGCGCGTTTGATTACGGCCCGGTCTATCGCGATGCCGAAGCCCATCAGATCGGGCTTGAGATGGTTGATACGCTGACCCTGCCGCAGGCGACCTACGACCGCATCGATCGCGACCTGAATCTGATTCGTCTGGCGTACCCGGCGCTCGCAGGCCAGGCGCATTCCGAAGCGTGGATTCCCAATCAGCTCATCGTCGGCGTGCAGCAGGGACAGGATCTCACCGACTATCAGTGCGCGAACACGTACTACCGGAAGTCCAGCCAGAACCTGCTGTTCAGTTTCGGCGGCACCGACTACTACGAAGTGACGTTCAACGGAAAATGCAACACCGAAGCGCTTGGTGCCATCTACGCAAATCTTCCCGGCGTTTCGTCGGCTGATCCCAACGGCCTGTTCGGCGGCGAAAACCGCTGGACGCCCACCGACATGGGCGGCGGGGTCTGGAAATGGAATATCGATGACGGCTTCTGGGATTGTTTTGACGGCTGCGACTGCCATCGCGTGTACGAGATCGACATCGATCTTGCCGGAAACGTCACACTGGTGAACTACGACCAGTGGGGTCAGGAGTGGTGCACATGGTGATCTTTCGCATCAGGACAAGCTTCTTGCCTTCAAAGATCAATTGAACAGACAGCTCGCGGGAATCTGTGCCGCCACGACTCCGTTTCACCGGACGTCGTGGCGGCTCGTTTGATTGCGTGTTTCCGCCCGGCGAAGTGAGCGCCTTCGGCCCTACGGCGGCGTTGCCAGCGCAGCGTCATTCTGATCGCGCTCCGGCGAATTTGGCGGCAACCGCTCCACTCGCGCCGCGTACCATGCGATGCCCGGCATCGCGCTCAAGCCGTGCGCGAAAATGCTGAGCAGCACGGTGGTCATCACCGCCATGCGAATGGTGAATTCGCCAGGCTGATCCGAAACGTGTTCGAGATACACGAGTCCCAGTACGATTGATGCGAGGCCTCGCGGTCCGAACCAGCCCATGAACAGCACGGTGGGGGCGCTCATCCTTGAGCCCGCGAGCGCGATGGCCACGGGCATCATGCGCACCAACGTCAGGCTCAACACCGCGTAGATGACATGAGGCAGGGTGATCGCCCGCCAATCACCGGCCACCAGCATGCCAAGAATAAAGAACACGCCAAGGTTCAGAAGCTGGCCCCATTCCTCGGCGAAATCGACTGCGTGCCGGCCGGCGTCCTTGAATCTCACCTGCACCGCAAGTCCGGCTACGAACGCGGCGATGAACATGCTCGCGTTCAGGACGTTGGAAGCCAGAAGGGCGAGCACTGGCAGGGCCACAATCCCCAACCTCTGCCACGACTCGGCAATCGTCTTGCGCGCGTGCGCCCATCCCATGGCCCAGCCGCCGAAAAGGCCGACACATACGCCGATGATCGCGCCATATCCCAACTGCTCGATGATGAAGCGGCTCAGGCTGGACGATTCATGGCCGGCCGATCCACCTGCCATGGCCATGAAAAAGAGCAGGAACGGCACGGACAGCCCATCGTTCAATCCAGCTTCAACATTCAGCGCCTGACGAATGCGTAATGGCACGCGCGGACTGCTGACGATGATCT
>CAZCGB010000294.1:0-4525 GCA_964498045.1 uncultured Isosphaeraceae bacterium | reverse complement strand
TTCAGGGCCTGCAACTGGCGGCTGTCAATCGGCACCGAACCCTTTACGACGACCAGTCGCGGGCGTGTCGAGGTCATCACTGGATCGTGATAGGTCATTTCAGGCGGCAAGCAGATAAGTGTACGCAAACAACGGGCCAATTCGCAACGAGAATCCCGCGAGATCGGGCGTCGCACCGGCCGAAAACAGGCACTTGACAGACTTCATCGGCACAAGGAACCTTTGAGACATGGCGATTGGATGCCGCTTTGGCGGCCAGGCCCTGCACAAGGCCCGGCATTGCACACATTGGGCAGGATGCTCAACGACCTCCGGATCAACCCTCAGCAGAGGCTGCGGGGAAGGTACGGATACGTATCTCCGGGCCGGCTCGCCCGATGGCCAAACCCCGCGTTGTACCCCGTCAGGGAGGCTTCCGGTTGGTTGAGCGCCGTAACGTGCAAGACATGATCATCGCCCACTCTCTGTGTAAGAGATACGGCCGCCACGCAGCTGTGGATGCGATGACCTTCGCTGTGCCTCGCGGCAAGGTGGTCGGTTTTCTCGGACCAAACGGTGCCGGCAAAACCACCACCATTCGTATGCTGACTGGCATCCTGCCGCCCACCTCGGGTCGGGCCGAGGTCGATGGCCTGGATGTTGAGAAGCACCCCTTGGAAGTCCGCCGCCGGATCGGGTACCTGCCCGAGGCCGCGCCCACCTATTCCGAGATGCGGGTGATCGAATTCCTGCGGTTTCGCGCGCGGATGTTCGGCGTGGAACGCGGCAAGCGCCGACGAAACATTGACATGGCCCTGCGACGTTGCTGGCTGGACGAGGTGAAGCGACGCCCGATCCACCAGCTTTCCAAGGGGTATCGCCAACGCGTCGGGCTCGCTGCGGCACTGCTTCACCAGCCGCCGGTGCTGATCCTGGACGAACCGACTGTCGGGCTTGATCCTACGCAAATCCGCGAAGTGCGTGGCTTGTTGCGCGAGCTGGCGCAAACGCAGACGATCCTGCTCTCGACGCACATTCTGCCGGAAGTGGAGCTGACCTGCGATCAGATCATCATGATAGCGCGCGGCCGCGTGCGGGCACAGGGTTCCATCGATGACCTTCGCTCGCAGGCGCAGCGCGTAGCACGATATGTGATTGAGGCCGACTCGCCCGCCGCCGAGCAGGCGTTGCGCGATGTGCGCGGCGTCAAGGACGTCCAGTCGCAATCGCTCGATGGCAAGTGGCGGCGGATCATCGCCGTCGCGGCGGAGGGTGAAGGCGATCTGCGCGAACGCCTGGCCGGGTTGCTGCAGGCAGCTGGCTGCGGCGTGCGCGAACTGCATCGCGAAGCGCCGTCGCTCGAGCATCTCTTCGTGACCATGATCGCCAAGGCCGAACATGACTCGGCGATGGAGACGGGCGAACGCGCGGTGCGTGGCGGAAAGGCGGCGGCATGAGCGCTGTCTGCGCCATCATCGGGCGCGAAGTGCGCGCGAACTTCCTCTCGCCCGTCGGTTATCTCGTCGCCGCGATCTTCGCGGCCATCACCGGCATCATCTTCCTGGCCCGTACCTTCGATCAGGGCCAGCCGGCCAGCATGCGCCTGGTCTTCGAATGGGGAACGTGGCTGCTGATGTTCGTCTGCCCGGCCATCAGCATGCGCATGATCGCCGAGGAAAAACGCCTTGGAACTTGGGAAATGCTCTCCTCGTGCCCGGTCAGCGAACGCGGAATCGTGCTGGGAAAGTTCATGGGCGGCATGCTGTTCCTTGCGATCATCCTCCTGCCGACCGCCTCGCTGGTGGTTGCGCTGGAGTTCTACGGCCGACCGGATTACGGCGAAATCGCATGCGGATACCTCGGCCTGCTGCTCGCCGGCGCGGCGTACCTCGCCAGCGGATTGCTCGCCTCGGCCCTGGCCGCCAGTCAGATCATCGCATTCCTGGTCACCCTGTTCTTCTGGCTAGGTCTGAGCCTGAGCGCGAAGCTGCTGCCGGCGTACCTGCCGGGACGCTGGGCCGATGTCGCCTTCGCAGCCGATCCCGATCCGCGCCTGCGGGACTTCGCCATTGGCCTGCTCGACACATCTAATGTGGTGTTCTTCGTGACCTTGACGGCGTTGTTTCTCGTCGCGGCCACCCGCGTGCTCGCAGCCGGGAGGTGGCGATGAGCGAGCGCAGGGAGTCGACCGTGCCGATTCGGGATTACGTTCCAGTTCGCGCCACCCCGCGCTGGGCGCAGATCGTCAACGTGATGGTCTATCTCGGCGCGATGGCGACGATCGTGGTCGTGATCAACTACTTCGCCGGTCGGGCTGAGTACCGCGCCCAGATCGACGCGACAAAGACCCGCGCGTACTCACTCAGCGAGCAGTCGCAGAAGCTGCTGGCAGGGCTGCAGGGAAAATGGACCATCGCGCTGATCATCAGCGAAGCCAACGTCAATCGCGCAATGCGCAAGCAGATCGACGAGGTGCTGCGGCGGTACACCGACGCTTCGCCCGGCATCCGGGTGTTGAGAATCGATCCTGATGATCCTCGAACGCTGAGCGAGTACGAGTCGCTGCTGCGCGAGCTGCAGGCGTTGTACAAGGACGACATCACCAATTACGACGCCGCGCTCGACGCCGGGTCTGAAACGTTCAAGCAGTTCCGCACCTTCGCGCAGCAGCATGCGATCGAGGTCGCCGCCGCCGCCAGCGCGTTGCCTGAAAGTGACCAGTCGCGCAAGCGGCTTGAGCAGAGCGCATCGGCGCTGCAGCGCATCGCCGACCAGGGCGATGAAGTACTCAACGCGACGGTGAAGGCCCGCCGCATCACCGAAAATCAGCCGATTCCCGACTTCGAAGGCGCCCGCAGCATCCTCGCCACCACGCTGACCTCGTACGCCAATGAGACCGACGCCGTTTCCACCATTCTCGCAGGGTGGTCCAAGCGATCAGACGTCGGCCAGCCCGAGAAGGCGTTCGCCGCCATTGCCACGAAAACGTTTCAGGACGAATCGCTCCGTCTCGCCGCCGCTGCTGATCCATTGAAGCAACTTCCCGCGCTGGAACTTGGCGACTTCGGTCGGCAACTGGGGATGGGCGAAGCCGCAATCGTTCTTTCACCCTCGCGCGCAGCGATCATCCCCTCGAATCAACTCTTCCCCAAGAGCAACCTGACATCGACACGCGATGGCGGCATCACCTTTGACCAGCGGTTCCGGGGCGAGCAGCTTCTCTCCGCGGCGATTCGTTCGCTCACGCTCGAACAGATGCCGCGCGTCGTGTTCGTCCACGCCGAACAAGGTTCGCTGCTGACGCGGCAGAAGGATCAGGCAGACCTCACGGGCGTCGCGGCGATGCTCAAGGCATCTCGCTACGACGTCGCCGAATGGAACGTCGGCAAGTCGCCTGTGCGACCAGAATCCTCCAAGAGGAACCAAAAGACCGTCTGGGTGATCGTTCCTCCGCCGCCCGCAAGCAGCATCGAACCGACACCGCCCGCACGCGCGATCTTCGACGCGGCGGACAAATTGCTTCTCGATGGCGAGAACGTGCTGCTGAGCGTGTATCCGAGCCTGCTGGCGAAGTACGGCCAGCCCGATCCGCTCGCCGCCCTGCCCGCGCCGTTCGGCATCAAACCCGACACAGGCACGATCATCTATGAGCAGAGTCCGATTGGCGAAGGCCAGAACACCGTTTCAGCGAATCAGCTTGTGCAGAATTTCTCTGACGAGACCGCCATCGGCCGCGCGGTCGATGGTCAGGCCGCCATTCTCGCCGCACCCGTACCGCTGCTGCGCATGACCGCCGACACCGGCGCACCGCCGGGCGATTCGGTGACCATTCACACCATCGCCGCAATCGAACCCAAGCCGACGCTCTGGCTGGAGGCGGATTGGACGGGCGACCTGACCACGCGCGACCCGCGACCGGATCAGCGGGTAAGCGAGGCCGTGCCCGTCGCACTGGCCGCCGAGCGCGCCAGCCCTTCCGGCGCAGGGGAACAGCGCGTGATCGTGGTCGGCTCGGGCGGGTGGATGGTGACCAATGCGGCCGATCGGGTGGTGGACATCGGCGGCGGCCGCGTCGCTTTGGTGTATCCGGGAAACCACGAACTCATGCTCGCCAGCGTCGCGTGGCTCGCCGGGCTGGATGATCTGATCGCCGCAAGCCCGATGAGCCAGGAAGTGTCGCGTCTGCGCGGCATCACGCCCGAAATCCGTGCCGCATGGTGGTGGATCGTCGCTGCCGGCGTGCCCACCATCTGTTTGGTGCTCGGTGCCGGCGTGTGGCTGTGGAGGAGGATGTGATACTGCGATGAGACTCGCCTCCACCATCATTGCCGTGCTTCTCGCGGCCGCCGGCGTTTCGACCATGCTCTACACCGCCCGGCATGACACGGGGCGCGGCGGTGTCGCCGGTCCAAAGCGACTGTTTCAACCTGCTGATCTTCCGGTCGACGAGGTTGACCGCATCACCATCGCCCGCGCAAGCGAAACCCCGCTGGTGTTCCAGCGCACCGGCCCGGATTGGAGCCAGGTGCAGCCGTTCGCGCACCCA
>CAZCGB010000293.1:0-4537 GCA_964498045.1 uncultured Isosphaeraceae bacterium | reverse complement strand
TTGCCTGGATGGGCGAGCGCTTCAAGGCCAAGCAGATCGATTCCCCGCGGGTGGTCGCCGAGATGCTGCTTTCGCACGTGCTCAAGTGCGAGCGCATGCGGCTGTACATGGACGCCGACCGTCCCGCCTCGGCCGAGGAACTTTCCGCGCTGCGGGATCTGGTGGCGAGGGCGGCGAAGCATGAGCCGGTGCAGTACCTCGTCGGGAGCGCGTGGTTCTTCAGCCGCGAGTTCAAGGTCGATCGCTCCACGCTCATTCCCCGACCGAGCACCGAAACGCTGGTGGAGCATGCGCTGCAATGGCTGCGCGTGAACCCCGGCCATTCCGCACCGCTGGTGGCCGACATCGGCACAGGCACGGGTTGCATCGCCGTTTCCATCGCGGCGCAGGTTCCCTCCGCCAACGTCATCGCGACAGACATCGTGCCCGAAGCCCTGGCGCTGGCGAAGCGAAACGCCGAGGCGCACAAGGTGGCGGAGCGCATCGAATTCGTGCAGGGTGATGGCGTGAGCGCGCTGATCGCGGCGCGGCCCGGCGCGCGGTTCGACGTCATTGCCTCCAATCCGCCGTACATTCCTGATGACGAGTGGGAAGCGGTCGACCGCAACGTCAAGGACTTCGAGCCGGTGACGGCGTTGCGTGGCGGCGCGGATGGTCTTGACGTGATTCGCCCGCTGATCTCCCAGGCTGCGCCGCTGCTCAAGCCCGGAGGCCTGCTTGCGGTCGAAATCGCCAACGTGCACAAGGAACCGGCGATGCAAATCGCGCAGGCGACTGGCATGCTGCGCGACATCACCGTGCTGAAGGACCACGAGAACCTCTGGCGCGTGCTGGTGGCTCAGCGCACATGAGCAAAGCGCTGAATCACGAAGTCAAAGCCCGCGGACTCCCGTCCGTGAGACCGTATTGCGGCAGGTCTTCTCGACAGGTCCCAGCGACAGGAGTCGCCGGGCATTGGGCGACGTCAAGTCATTCGGAGAAGCGGGCGGCGGATTGCATCGCAATGAATTCAGTTTTTTCCCAAGGATATGAAACGCGGCTGCGGCGCGCGCATCACATCGCATTCCCATGTTTCGCCTGCTCACCAGAATCCCCTGCTTGGACGCATGCCTTGGCACGCTGCTCCTGCCGCGCCTGCCTGATGCGCTCTGGCCCCGGCCTCGGCTGGTGAGTTGCTCCGGCGGCTTCGGCGCCCGCCACGATCCTGATTTGATGTTTGGCATGAGCCATTCGACGGATTACGCTCTGGCGACCGACGATCCGCACGATGCTCACGAGGCTTGCGCAGCCGGCGAGATGTGCGGTACCCGAGAGGCATGGATGGCCGAACCGACGCAGGACAATCCGACCGCTGCCGCGCCTCCCATCACGCCCCCGATCGTGTTGGGTGATTCCGCGCACGCGTTTTTTCGCAGCGAATACGCCCAGGAGATGGAGTCCTGGCTTCGCCGGCGATTTCGTGTCCTCTGCCTCTGTTATCTCGTGCTTGCTGCGGCGGTCCTCGCACTTCGATTGCTCATTGGATTCGATGAAGGACCGGGGCGTGTACTTACCATCGTCGCGACCGCCCTGGGCAGCGCGGCGTCGCTGGCCACCGTCTCATGGTTCTATTTCGGCGGGGCGTGGATGAAAGCCACGCGCGAGCAGCTCATTCACTCGGCGTCGATGATGATCCTCATCCTCGGCGCAATCTCGCTGGCGCGGAACGGATTGATCGTCGGAGCAACCGGCAGAGAGGAGAACTTCCTGCTGCCCCTGTTTGCCTGGCACTTCGTCGCCTGCACGCTGCTGCCCTGGACTCCACGCGAATCGCTCAAGCCGCTCCTTCCGCTGCTCGGGCTGTGGATGCTTGGCGTGATGCTGCTCGAACACACGTCCATCTTCGAACGTGTCCTCAAGATCGTCTTCGCCCCCGGCGTGCTGGTGCCCGGACTGTGCTGGTCGGCATTGCGGCTGAAATACCACAGTGAACGCTTCCGCATTCAAATGGTCGGCAAGCAGTTCTTCACGATGCGCCGCGAGATGGCCGAGGCCCGCACGATTCACGAGAACCTTTTCCCAAAAATGTTCGACGACGGCCACGTGCGCTTCGAGTACACCTACATGCCGCAGCGCGAGCTCGGCGGCGACTTCGTGCACCTGCACACCCTGCACAACGGGGTGGTGTATGTGACGCTGCTCGATGTCACCGGTCACGGCCTCGCCGCCGCGCTTACGGTCAATCGGCTGTATGGCGAACTGGAGCGCATCTTCGGCGAGACGCCCGAGGCCGAACCTGCCGACGTACTCAGCCTGCTCAACCGCTACGTCCATCTCACGATGGTCAAGCACAACATCTACGTCACGGGCATGTGCATGCGCGTTGATCCTGTTCGTGGCTGCATTGTCTGGTCCAGCGCGGGACACCCTCCTGCCCTTGTTCGCGGAGCGAATGGCGTGGTGCGCAAACTCGCAGCGACCAATATCCTGCTCGGCGCAGTGGAACCCCTGGAGTTCAATGGCCAGCAGTCGTCGATGGAGCTTTCGCCGGGCGATACAGTCGTGATGTACACCGATGGCGTGTTCGAATCCCGTGATCGCGATGGAATCATGCTGGGGCTGGAGCGGCTGGACGCGCTGGCGCACACGCAGCCTCCGCCGCGGCGCTGGCCGCAATTCATCGCTGCGGCGGTGCAGAGGCACTCGGGCGGCCGCAACGACGATGACATTCTCGTGGCGACAGTGACGTATCTTTCGCCGCGGCCGGCAAGGGTGCGGCAGAGCGAGACGCTGACGCGCATCGCGTGAGTCAAGGTTCGCATCCCTGAACATTGGGGGTCGCATTCGCCGGTAATGGGGGCATCAGAGCGCGCGTCACGTCCGTTACGATGCGATGCATGCTTCTGCTGTTTCCGCTCAACGTCGATGTGCCCATGCAGCGCTGGCCGATCATGAACTGGTTGCTGATGGCGTTCACGTTTTGCGTCTTCATCTGGCAGCAGTCGCACGAGGAGGCGGCCCTGCGGTTCATCCTCGGCATTGAGGAGGCCGACCTGGGCATCAAGCAGCACCCGCTGGCCATCGTGATGCACATGTTCCTGCATCTCGACATCATGCACCTTTTGGGCAACATGGTGTTCATGTGGGTGTTCGGCAACGCGGTGTGCGCGAAGGTCGGACAGGTCGCGTACCTGATCCTCTTCCTCGCGGTCGGCGTCGCCACGGGCATCATCGAACCCTACGGCCTGGGCGCGAGCGGCGCGATCAACGGCGTCGTCGGCGCGTACCTCGTCATGTATCCGCTCAATGACATCACCTGCTTCTACATCTTCATCGTCCGCGGCGGCACGTTCTCGCTCGCCAGCTACTGGATGATCCTGATGTGGTTCGGCTTCGACCTGCTCGGCCTTGCCGGCGGGGGAGGGCACGTCGCGTACCTGTCGCACGTCAGCGGATTGTTGATCGGCAGCGCAACGATGATCGCGCTGCTGAAGACCGGATTCATCGAGTCCGACGAGTATGAACGCAGCCTGCTGGACATCTGGGCGGAGAGCAGGAGCGGGTCCGGATCGACGAAGTCAAGCGGATCGAAGTCCAGCGCGCCCAAGCGCCTCGCCACGCCGCTGCAACCCATCGTGCGCCTGCACGTGAGACTGTCAAACGGCGTGACCAAGCACCTGCCGGTCAGCGAGTTTGAGCGGCACGAATCGCAGGGCAAGCCCGTCAATCAGTTCCCCGTCAGCGAGGACGGGCAGACGTGGACGACCTTCGGCGAGTGGCGAGCGAAGCGGACGTGACTGAATGTGGATTCGTTTGAGCGGCGAGGTCGGGAAACGGCGCCAGGCGACGGAGGGGTTGCGGTCAAAATGGTGTCACAACGCTCCTAAAGAGCCTTCATCGGGCCTTCACGATGCCGATGTGCAGGGTCTGTCACAATTGGATTATGGCGAAAATCCGTTCGTCGCTGCGTTCAAGCTTTCTGAGGACGGCAATACGCAATTGCCGCTTCTGCTCTAGGCTGTGGCGGATGATTCCGCCTGACGATCGAACGCACTGGCATCACCTCTGCCGCGCGGCGACGCTTGCGCTGCGCGGGCATGGCGGGGCGGAGCCCAATCCCATGGTCGGGTGCGTGATCGTTTCGCCGGATGGAAGGACCGTCGGCTGGGGCTATCACCGGCAAGTGGGGGGGCCGCACGCGGAGGTCGTCGCGCTGCGTCGCGCGGGCGCGAGAGCAAGAGGCGCGACGCTGTATTGCACGCTGGAGCCGTGCGATCATCAGGGCAAGACCGGGCCATGCTCGCAGGCGGTGATCGATGCGGGCGTGGCGGCGGTGATCATCGCGCGGCGGGATCCCTGGCCCGTGGCGGCGGGGGGATTGGAGCGCATCGCCGCGGCGGGAATCGCCACGCGCGTGATCGAAACGTGCGCATTCGCATCAGAAGTCTGTGCGCCCTTCGCGCATCGCCTGGCGACGGGGCTGCCGTGGGTGACAGTGAAGTGGGCCCAGACGATTGACGGGCGTATCGCTACTTCCATTGGCGAAAGTCAATGGATG
>CAZCGB010000292.1:0-4539 GCA_964498045.1 uncultured Isosphaeraceae bacterium | reverse complement strand
ATCGTGCAGACGATCTTCAAAATCATCCGCGAGATCAACCAGGCGGGCACGACGATCCTGCTGGTCGAGCAGAACGCGCATATGGCCTTGAAGGTGGCGAACCGCGCGTATGTGCTGGAGACCGGCCGGATCGTCATGTCGGGCCTGGCGGCGGAACTGGCCGCCAGCGACGAAGTGCGCAAGGCCTACCTGGGCGTGGCGTGAACGACCGCAGCAACGGTTCATGAACCAAACCGGGGCAGTGCGAATCGTGTGGCCGCCATCGTGCGATTTTCAATGGACGCATATGCACGATTCACGCCGCCCCGGGTCCGGCGATGAGCATGGTCATGCGCGACGCCGCGAGGGGCGGGGGTTTGATTCATGGAACCGCCTTTCGTCGTCGGCAGACGCTACCATTGACGAAAACCGATGCGCGACTTTCGATTGAGAACTGATCTGCAACGTGTGGTGATTGACGGATTTGCCTTGCCCCTGGGCTTTGCGCCAGAAGCCGGCGAGCTGAAGGCCCCCGTTCAAGGCTACACGCTCACCTACAACGTGGGCGAAACAGATGAGCCGGACACGTACTCATTTCACGTGGTCGTCTCGCATGAACGTCTGCGCGAGGTGCTCAGCAAGGCATTCACGCTGTTGCCCGACGAACTCTATGGCATTGTCGAGGTCGGCTCGCGCGACGCGTATCGATCAACCGATGTCTACCTCGGCGAAGATCCGATGTCGCGCGAGGATTTCCTGGAAGTGTGGCGGGCGTATGAACCGTTCCTGCTGGAGGATGGCGGAATCGCGGCTGGCGCGAACACCGAGGAACCGTTCATGGAGGTCTTCCTCGACCAGTGGAAGGGGGTCACCATTCATGTGCCCGCGGAGATGAAAGACGAAGTCGAGCACCTGTTGCGCGAACTTCATCTCGAAGAGGTGCCCGAGACTTGGGGCGAAGACGACGAGGAAAGCGCGGAAGAGCAGAAGGATCCATGGGACGACGCCATTGATGACAAATCAAACGTGCGCAACGTGCTGGACACCTCCGACGAGTTCATGCCCGATCTCGACGAACTTCTGCTACAGCTGCGGCATGCATGGCGTCTGGAACTGAACCTCGATCCGCGCTCGAACGTCGATGAGAGCGGTCGCCCGCTTGGGCCGACGCTTTGGCACGCAGTGGCGATCGTGGAGGATTCGTCGGGCAATCCCAGCGTCGGCGCGTATTGCGACGTCTGGGCCACTGCGTCATCGCTTGCGGAGATGGAGCAGTTGATTCAGGAAGCGCTCAGCAAGCAGACCGAGTGGGCGTTCAGCGAGGTGTACACGATCGATCGCGTGGCATTCGATGAACGGCCGGATGAACTTGTGGAGTTGAAGCCTTCCGACAAACGCTCGCAGGTGCACCTGGTGCATTTCGATCGCTGGAGCGGACCGCCGCAACCGCCAACACCGCCGCAGCCGCCCGAGAAATCGCGACACCAACGTTAGGAATCCAGAGAACCAAAGACTCCCGCATTGCCCGCATTCGCAGAGTCATCCGAGTGGTATGCCGAAGGACTGCGCTTTCAATGCACGCAGTGCGGCAACTGCTGCACGGGTCCGCCGGGGGCTGTGTGGTTCAACAACGAAGAAGGTGCGGCGATGGCCCAGCAACTCGGCCTGACCGAAGCGGCGTTCCGCGACAAGTACGCACATCAGCTCGATGGTCGCTGGTCGCTGATCGAGCGAAAAACCGAACATGGCTTCGACTGCGTTTTTCTTGATCGTGAGAGGTTTCCTGGCAAGGCGGTTTGCTCGATGTATAAGGCGCGCCCATCGCAATGCCGCACGTGGCCGTTCTGGCCGGAAATTCTGGAATCCAAGCGTTCGTGGACGAGTTTCAAGCGTGTGACGCCTTGCCCGGGAATGGACAGCGGCCCGCTGATTCCCGTTGAACACATTCGCATCGAGCGCGCGAAGATGAGAACATGAGCGATCACCATGTCCGCACCCTCCCCAACATCCATATCCCCATCGGTTCAAGCAATCGTCGATGGGGTCGCCTGCAATCTTGAGAAGACGTCAGACGGCTGCATTCGCGTGACGCACGAGAGCCAGCAGGTCAATCCCATGCACGGCAAGGGGACCGCGGGTGAGGTGATGTACGTTGTTCATCCGTCGCAGCGGCAGCACTTTGAGTTCCTGAACAATCTCCTGCCAAAAGAGATGCGGTCGGTGCCTGCAGCGACGATCGAGAATCGTCCCTGGTGGAGTTACGTGCCGACGGCAAAAGAGGCGAAAGTTCGTGATAAGGACGATGTAAACGAATAAGCCTCGCAGCGGCGACAAAGTAGGCATCGCTTGCGGCGCAGCGCGCGTCCGAGAAATGTGGAAAGCCTCCTGCGCTCTGGCCCCTGTTGCGTTCCTCAGTTTCGGCGACTAACTGTTTACCCATGTATCGCGATCGCAAGGTCATCGTCGTCATGCCCGCCTACAACGCGGCGAAGACGCTCGTCGAGACGCACCGCGAGGTGCTCGATCAAGGCGTCGTGGATGAGGTGATCCTCGTGGATGATCGCAGCCGCGACGAAACGGTCGAGATCGCGCGCGGCCTGCCACACACGTTCGTGCATGTGCATGAGATCAATCGCGGCTATGGCGGCAATCAGAAGACGTGTTACCGGTTGGCGCTTGAGCATGGGGCCGGCATCGTGGTGATGGTGCATCCAGATTACCAGTACACGCCCCAGCTCCTGCCGGCGATGGTGTCGATCATCGGCAACGGCCTGTACCCGTGCGTGCTTGGCTCGCGCATCCTCGGCGGGCAGTCGCTGCGTGGCGGCATGCCGGTGTGGAAATACGTCGCCAACCGCTTTCTCACCGCGTTCAGCAACATCATGCAGGGCGCCAAGCTCTCGGAGTATCACACCGGCTACCGCGCGTTCTCGCGAGAGCTGCTGCAAAGCCTGCCGCTGGAGGAGAATTCCGACGACTTTGTCTTTGATAATCAGATGCTGGCGCAAATCCTCTGGCAGGGAAACACCATCGCCGAAGTGACCTGCCCGACCAAGTACTTTGATGAGGCGTCATCCATCAATTTCAAGCGTTCGATGCGATACGGCTTCGGCTGCATGGGCACCGCCATGAAGTTCCGCATCGCGAAGTGGGGGCTGATTTCGGCGAAAGCGTTCGCGCCGATCAAAGGTGCGGGGAACTCGTGATGGCAGACGACGGTCAGCCGGCAATCCTGCGATCGTGTTGGTGTGGGGCAAGGACGGCCCGGCAAATCGGTCAATTCCCGCCTCACGTTCCATTGGTGCAATGCGACGGCTGTGGCGTCCTTGCGTTGTACCCGCAGCCGTCGGACGATGAACTCGTCGTGGCGTATTCAAACGAGTATTACGGCTTGTCGCGTCGCAAATTCATTGCGCCAATTGCTGCGGTCGTCGGGTTGTTCCAGGGAGGACGCGCACGCTTGATCTCCAAACGCGTCCCGAAGGGCGGTCGGGTGTTGGACATCGGATGCGGCAATGGCGGTTTCCTTCTGCAGTTGATGAATCGCGGCTATGTCGTCGAGGGAACGGAATGGACCACCGCATCGGCGCAGCGCGTTCCAAAAGACGCCGGCATTCCCGTGCATGTCGGCGACCTCATCGACATTGATCTGCCTCCGCGGTCTTTTGACGCCGTCACGCTCTGGCACGTGTTCGAGCATCTTCGAAGACCGCATGAGACGCTGCTGAAGATTCAGGCCCTGCTCAAGGTCGGTGGCACATTGCTGATGTCGATGCCGAATGCGGAGAGCGCCCAGGCGATGCGCTTCGGCACGCATTGGTTTCATCACGACCCGCCGCGGCATCTCTTCGGCTTCGGACCTCATTCCATCACGCGAGTGCTGGAGGACGCCGCGTTCCGCGTGGCCAGCATCAGCACGTGGTCGTTCGAACAGAACCCGTTCGGCGAAATCCAGAGCGCACTCAATCGGCAGGGCTTTCCGCGCGATCGGCTGTACAACGTCTTGAAGGGCACTGCTCGGCTGAAACTCGCGACTCGCATCAGCGACCTCGCTCGGATGGCGGCGACATTGCCTGTCGCAGTCGTGCGAGATGTCGTTGACTCGGCGCGCGGCGAAGGCGCAACAATGACGATTGAAGCCACGCGCACGAAGTGATCGCCAGCAACGCACGGCGGCATTCATCAATTGAAAACCCGGCCGGCACGAGGAGATGTGCCGACCGGGTGTGAAGAACGCGGAAAGATTCCTGAGCCTTGCAGTCTGATCAGCGATGGCTACTCGGATTGGCGGGCACACCGCCGTTCATGAATTGCTGAACGTCTGCGGTATCAAGCCAGCCATCGTTGTTGAGATCTGCGACGACAAGGTCCTTCATGCCGCGGCGGATGAGGTCCTTCACGTTGATGCGCACGACGGGCTGTCCGCCGCCATCGCCAGCAGCCAGGCGCAACGGCGCGCCGCAGCAGTTGGCCTCGTGGAATCTCAGGAAGTTGATCTGGATGAAGAGGAAGTCGCTGGTGGTGACGAATCCATCGCCCGAGATGTCGGCGTGCGGATAC
>CAZCGB010000291.1:0-4546 GCA_964498045.1 uncultured Isosphaeraceae bacterium | reverse complement strand
CCGATGGTCTTGGCCACGCCCGTGCCGAAGAGAAAAGCCGCGACGAAATTGAAGAACGCCGCCCACGTCACAGCCTGCGCCGGTGTCAACACCCGTGTTGAAACCACAGTGGCGATCGAATTCGCCGCATCGTGAAATCCGTTCAGGAAATCGAACATCAGCGCCAGAACGATCACAATGATGGTGAACGTCAGCATGATCTTGAGAACGTCAATACGTCCATGGTCGAGGCGTCAAAGGGACTGTTTTGGAATCAAGGGCCACACGCCGTGTCGCATCGAACATAATGCCGGTCACGCGGAGCTCCAGGAGTGTCAGCTTCTGCGCGATTCTCATTATCCGTTCTTGAGGAGAATGCGCTCCAATGTGTTCGCCACATCCTCGCAACCATCGATGGTGCGCTCGATGCGGTCGTAGAATTCCTTCCACTTGATCACTTCCAGGGGATCGTCGTGACCGTTTGCGAAGAGCCTGGAGATTGCGTCGTGGTTGGTCGCGTCGCCCTCCTTTTCCAACTGGCCAATGGCCTTGATGTCGGGCATGAGGTCCGCGAGCTTGCGGCTCTTGCGCAGGCGATGCACCGCGCCATCGAGCGTTGTCACCGCCCGCACCAGCACGTCGGTCTGATGCACGAACGCCGACTCCATCACCTTGATGTGGTAGAGCGAGAACCGCTTGGCCAGTGAATCGATGCCGTCGACGATGTCGTCCATTTCAAGCACCAGATCGTGAATATCCTCGCGATCGAATGGCGTGATGAACGTGCGATCAAGACGATCGAGCGCGGCATGCGCGTACGCGTCCGCGGCGTGCTCAAGATCTCGAATCCGCTGCGCCTGCTGCGCGATGCTCGGGAAGCTCCGAACCATCGCATGCAGCTCTTTGGCGGCGGAAACCACGTTCTCCGAGATCTGGTCGAAGAGGTCGAAGAAAACGGTATCTCGGGGGAGAAGGTTGAGCATTGTTCAGATTGCGCAAAGAAATGGTTAAGCCGGCCGATTCTACAGCAGGATTGCACGGGAGCAACTGGCGCCAAGTCGAATGCAGGCTGAACACGTTCTGAACATGCAGTGGAAATGATTCCTTGCACTCATTGACCACAAACCGAAAGGAATCGCCGCATGCTCAAATTTGCTCTCACTCCCGCGCTGGTTGCCAGCACATTTGTCGCCAGCTTGAGTTTCGCACAGGATGCCAAGAACCTGCAGGGTTCGATCAAGATCGACGGCTCATCGACTGTCGCACCCATCACCACGGCTGTGGCTGAGGACTTCCGTGAAAGCGCCCCCAACATCCGCGTGACGGTCGGCATCTCCGGCACGGGCGGCGGGTTCAAGCGCTTCGCCACCGGCGAGACCGACATCTCCAACGCCTCGCGCCCAATCAAGAAAGAGGAGGCCGACGCCTGCAGGAAGAACGGCGTCGAGTTCATCGAACTGCCCATCGCGTTCGACGGCCTGTCGGTCGTCGTCAACAAGGGCAACACATGGGTGGATGCACTGACGATGGACGACTTGCGAGCCATCTTCGGGGCCGGCCGCGCCGCAAAGATGTGGAACGAGGTCCGACCCGAATGGCCCAGCGAGCCCATCAAGATATTCGCGCCAGGCACCGATTCGGGCACCTTCGACTACTTCAAGGAGGAGGTCGTGGGTAAGGACGGCAAGATCCGCAGCGACATGTCGGTCAGTGAAGACGACAACGTGCTCGTCACCGGTGTCGAAGGCGACAAGAACGCCATCGGCTTCTTCGGCTTTGCCTACTACGTCGAGAACAAGGACAAGCTCAAGGTCGTGAAGATCGACGGCGGCAAGGGCCCGGTCGAACCCACCCACGCCACCATCGAGAACGGCACCTACGCCCCGTTCGGACGCCCGCTGTTCGTGTACATCAACAAGAAGTCGGCGGAGCGGCCGGAAGTCCGCGCGTTCATCGACTTCTACCTCGCCAACGGCAGCGCGCTGGTCGAAGAGGTCGGCTACGTGAAACTGCCCTCAGCGATCATGGAGAAGTCGGTCGCCAACTTCAAGGCCGGCAAGACCGGCACGCAGTTCACCGACGCCGAAGGCAAGAAGGTCAGCGGCCCGCTCGCCAAGGTCTACAACTGATTCCAAGCCGCCAATACTCCGATTCGCCGCTGAAAGGCGGCGATCGGGATTTGCCCTTTTCCCGCCAACGATCGCGAGCCGGCGCATGACGTCGATACCTGCCGAACCCGGCCGCATCCTGGCCGCGGCGAAGCCGCGCTCGCGCGTCAAGCGCCGCGTGTGGGAAGGCGGCGTGCTCACCACGCTCACGCTCTGCGGCGCGTTCTCGGTGTTCATCACCGCGTCGATCATCTACGTGCTTTTCTCCGAGGCGCACAAGTTCTTCGCCCTGCCCGAAGTCACGTACAAGGAGTTCTTTTTCGGCCTGGAATGGAACCCGCTGCTTGGCGCGACCAAGCACTTCGGCATCTGGCCGCTCATCAGCGGCACCTTCCTGGTGACGGGCGTGGCGATGTGCTTTGCCCTCCCCTGCGGATTGATCACCGCCATCTTCCTCAGTGAGTATGCGCCGCGCCGACTGCGGGCCGTGCTCAAGCCTCTGCTGGAAATCCTTGCGGGAATCCCCACCGTCGTCTACGGCTTCTTCGCGCTGACGGTCATCACGCCCTCGCTTCAGGAACTCTGGTCGGGAATCGAGGTGTACAACGCGCTGAGCGCGGGCATCGCGGTGGGCATCATGTGCTTGCCCATCGTCGTCTCGTTGTCGGAGGACGCGCTGCAAGCGGTGCCTCGTTCGCTTCGCGAAGGCGCGTATGGCGTGGGCGGCACACGGTTCGACGTATCGGTGAAGATCGTCCTGCCTGCAGCGCTTTCAGGAATCGTCGCGGCGTTTCTGCTCGCTTTCGCCCGCGCGGTCGGTGAGACCATGATCGTCGCGCTCGCGGCGGGCAACATGGCGCGGCTCACACTGAATCCCGGCGAATCCTCGCAGACCATGACCGCCTGGATGGTGCAGATCTTCCTGGGCGACGCCAGCAATTTCGGCCCGGAATACCTTTCCAGCTACGCAGTCGCCGCGGTGCTTTTCATCATCACCTTTGCGCTGACCATCCTTGGGCACATCATCCGCGTGCGCTTCCGGGAGGCCTACCAATGAGCGCTGCGACGTCCGCATATCCCCTTCGTTCGGCCGCACGACGCAAACTGCGAGACCGGCTGTTCGTCGCCGCGTGCATCGTCGTCGCCGGCCTGTCGCTGGCCATGCTGGTGGTTTTGCTGACGACGATCCTGAAGCAGGGCATGACGTTTTTCCGCTGGGATTTCCTCAATGCTGTGCCGTCACGCCGGGCCGCGAAGGCCGGCATCGGCCCGGCGATGTGGGGCTCAATCTGGGTCTGCGTCATCTGCGCGCTCACCGCCCTGCCTCTGGGCGTGGGCACGGCAATCTTTCTTGAGGAGTTCAAGCCGCGACGCCGCTGGCCGCAACGCATCCACGGGTTCATCCAACTCAACATCTCCAACCTCGCGGGCGTGCCGTCCATCGTGTACGGCATTCTCGGGCTCACGCTGTTCGTGCAGTGCTTCAACGCATTCGGCAACGCCAACAAGCCGGATTATGAATTCGGAATCCGCTACTTCGATCAGTTCACCACCAACAACAACAAGCTGGTGACCGTCCGCGTGGCCGATCGTGACGCCGAGCCAACGGTCCCGATTGACGCGATGCCTGCGACGGATGCCGACGGAAATCGTGGCATGCTGCGCATCGCCGGAAGCGATGGCAGTGGTGAGGCAGGCTGGACAGTCGCCGCCGACGCGAAGGCGCAGCGGATCAACCACAAGTCGTGGTACTACGTGCAATTGCCTTTCGGCCGCGGCGTCTTGGCGGGCGGCTTGACGCTGATGCTGGTGGTGCTGCCGATCATCATCGTCGCATCGCAGGAGTCCTTACGGGCCGTGCCGAACTCGCTGCGTGAAGGGGCGATGGCGCTGGGTTCCACGCCGTGGAAGGTCGTGGCCCGAATGACGCTTCCCGCCGCGGTGCCGGGCATCATGACCGGGTCCATCCTCGCGATGAGCCGCGCCATCGGTGAAGCCGCGCCCATGCTGGTGATCGCCGGCGTGGTGTACATCACGTTCACGCCCAAGCACCTGATGGATGAGTTCACGGTGATGCCGCTGCAGATCTACAACTGGGCGGGATTGCCGCAGGATGACTTCCACCAGGTGGCGGCGACGGGCATCATTGTGCTGCTCGCGGTGCTGCTGACCTTCAACGCGATCGCGGTGTTCATCCGCCAGTCCTTCCAGAAGCCCCTTTCGTGACCATTGTCATGAACACGATGACCAGCCCTCCGCCCCAATCATCCTCGCCGCCGCACGCGTCCTCGCCCGGCGTGCCGGAGATCGCTACGGCGAAGCGTCCGCTCACCGCCGCGCCGCTGCGCACCATCGATCCGCAAGCGAAGACTGCCATCACCGTGCGCGACTTCAATGCGTGGTACGCCGCGTTCCAGGCGATCCATGGCATCACCATGAACATCCCGCATTGCCGCGTG
>CAZCGB010000290.1:0-4550 GCA_964498045.1 uncultured Isosphaeraceae bacterium | reverse complement strand
GCCCTGGTTGACCACCGACAGATCATCCCACCAGGGCGCGGCGAAACCGTCCACGCCTCCGACAGTCGGCAGCGGCTGATTGCTGAACGAGGTTCCGTTCTCGGCGTTGCCGCCCTGCTGAAAGAAGGAGAGGTAGCCGTTGGTTGAGACGCGCACAGCGGTGTTGCCGTCTGAATCGCTGCAGGGAAGGAAGTACACGTAGAACGGAAGCGAGATGTCCGCCGACGCGTCGTCGACAGGCGCAGCGCTGGTCCACAACGCCGTCGCGCCCGAGAGGACCGTCATGCCGACCGCGAACGTCGAACGGTTGAAGCACGCGCCCGCGCCGGCGACGCCGCCTTCATCGCCGCTCGAAACTCCGCTGACTTCCTCGGCGTTGAGGGCCAAAACGTCGGTCATCGAACGGCCGTGGGCGGCGAGCAGGTTCACGACGTCATTTGCGTATGAGCCGCGGGTCCACGCTTCGCGCGTGCGGTTGGATTCCGCCGCCTTCGCGCCTTCGTAGAAGTGCAGGTACTTCGCGATCGAATCCACCACGTCATCGGACATGCGCGCATCGTTGAGCGGCAGCAGATCGCTGGCGTCGATGTGCCGCACGAACGTCTGCGCGATGAAGTTGCCCAGCACGTGCTGCGATTCGAAGCGATCGCTCTGCAAGTCGGCGGCGCTGCGCTGATAATCGGCGAGGCGCATGCGCCCGGGCAGTCGTGCGATCTCGTTGCCGCGGCCCGCCAGCGCCAAATCCAGGTTGTCCAGGTGCAGAAGCGTCTCGGCGATCGCGCCGCGCAAGGCATCCACATCGCGCTGGGACCAGCCGGGCAGGGCCTCGGCGGAATTGACGATCGGTTCGCCGAACGAATCCACCGCCGCGCCGCGTCCCTCGGCGGCGCGGGCCATGCCCAGCGACCAGTCGGCGGGAAGGTAATCGGTGAACGTGTCCACCGCGATCTGGCCATTCTTGATCTGATTCCCCTTGCCGGCTGAAATCATGCTCTGGATTTCCTGCGGCGTGAGCGAGCGATTCTCGCGATGATGCACGCGGCGGAAGCCGTTGTTGAGCGTTTCAGATGCGCCGCCGGGCATCGCTGGCGCGGCGCCAAACATCGCCTTCTCGGTGGGCGATTGCGCCGGCCAAACCTGCCATGGCTGCGCGATGTCTTGGATCACCTGATCCGGGCCGCCGGTGTCGATGGGTTTGGACGGCGTCTGCTGGGCATGCAGCGCGCTGGAACTGAACATCGCCGCTCCCACCACGCCCCCCAGGGCTGCGAGCTGACGAAAATGCTGTGCTGTGACTGGCATGGACAAGACTCCCTGGTTGTTTCCGTTGCCGCCGCATGCTGATGTCTCCTCGACTCAGCGGAAGACGCGGCGGCTCTGCCAGATCAGGCGAGCGATCGGCGGCGCGTGCCTCATGCCATTTCAGATTTCGCGCGCAATCGTCGAATCCATTGTGAAATCGACGATGCGACAGAGCGCAGCACCAGTGCGGAAAAAAGAAGCAGCCTCCGTGAGGGAACGGAGGCTGCCCGTGCGCATGAATTGAATCGCTTGAAATTACGGGCACGCGCCCCATGCGCCGATGACCGCCAGGAGGTCCGCGACGCCGACGGTGTTGTCGTGGTTGATGTCGGCCGGGCATGTGGCGGGCGGTGCCGGGCACGCGCCCCATGCGGTGATCACCGCCAGCAGATCCGAGACGTTGACTGAACCGTCGAAGCTGATGTCCGGATCGCAGTTGGGAACCAGCGTGAGCGCAAAGCCTCCGGTGCGAAGGAACACGCCGCCGCTTCCGCCGGCGCCGGACAACTCCAACACGTAGGAACCGGAAACCGCGCTGCCCGGCAAGTCCTCGTTGGCAAACGTCGACGTCGGAAGAAGGAGATTGCCCACTTGGAATTGAATGTTGGGAGCAACGGCGAAGTGCGTGTGGATCAAGCCGTCGGACGGTCCGCCGGAGATCGCATCGTCGTTCCACACGAAGGAATTGAACGGACCGTTCCACTGATCAAGCACCGTGCCTCCAATGCTGAACCGGAATCGGCCCTTCTGCAGCGCATATCTCGTGGCGAGTGAAAACGGGAGTGATCCGAGCGGCGTCGCGCTGGGCGATGCCGAGTCGTACCGGAATCGCCCGCTCACCTGCGTGCCGACCGTGACGCCAGCAAGGCTCAGAGGAAACGATGGATGCCCGGGGTTGACAAGCGTCACGGTGGCGTCGAAGCGATAGGTCACCAGCGTATTGGGGCCCGGCACCTTGACGATGGCTTCGTACTCCGGGCCGCCGGCCAGGTCAGTCAGGCCGACCTCGGCGTACACGTAGTTGTGGTCGGAAAGCGAGAGGCCGAGGCTGACGGCAGTGGACGCCTTGAAATCGGTGAGCGTGGCGTCGGCCACGTTGTCGCCGGTGTAGTCCACCAGATCGCCGACGGCGAGCAGGCGCGTCGCGGCACCTGGATTGCTTGCGTCGCCGAAGAACAGCACCTTGGTCGTCGGCGCGGCGGCGGTCCAGATGAACGCGACCTTGCCAAGGTTGTTGATGCTCGCGGCGTTGGTCGCCGAGCCAAGCGTGATGCCGTCAACCGTCATGCCTTCGCGCAGAACGATGCTGCCGTTGTACACCATGACCTGATCGCTGGTGGTTGCGCCGGTTGTGTCGCCTGTGAAGATGTAGTTGCCGCTGTTGTTGATCGAAGGGTTGGTGACGAAGGTGCTGCTCCAGTTCTCACCGCCTGCGGGAGTGGGCTGGCCTTCGGTGGCGACGCTCACGCCGTCGACCAGCATGCGGCCATCGCTGGCGGTCACTGTGCCGACCAGTGCGGTGATCATCGTGTGGGCGTTGTTGTCGGAAACATCAAACGCGAATCCAAGCCCGGTGGAGCTCACCGCAAGTCCGTCAACGATGTCGCCGGTCTGGAGGATCTTGGTGATGGTTGTGGGGTTGGTGGTGTCGGTGCATTTGAGGAACACGCGGCCGGCGGTGGTGCCGCCCGAGGTGGCGGTGTACCCGCCAATCCAATACGCGGTGCCGTCGGGCATCATCACCGGCCGGCTGTTGAAGGTTGAGAACTGGCCGGGCAGAGCCGGGTGCGGTTGGCCTTCAGAAAGCAGGTTGCCGTTGTCGGTGTACACGGCGTCGCCGCCGTTGTACGAAGGGCTGTAGATGAAGCCGCCGGCGTCGCTGATGCCGCAGGTGGTTTCCGCGCCGCTCACCGTGGCGCTGGTGTCATCCGTGTTCAGCCAGGTGATGCCGGTGTCGTACCAGACGAAGTTGCCGCCGGGCGTCGCCGCGCCGGTGAAGCCGACCTGCCCAAGGCCGTTGGTGTAAGGCGAGTTCAGCGCGCCCAGGAGAATGCTGTTGCTGTTGTAGGAGACCGTCTGGCCCTGGTACGCGACGCGTTGAATCGCCACCTGGGCAAGTGCGGCATGAGAGGCGATCCCGCAAAGCGTGGCGGTGAGAAATCCAATCCTCGATTGAGTACGCATGTTCATTCTCCTGTTGCTGAATTGTTCGGATCAGTGCGACCGGAAGCGCCTGGCGACGATGATTGTGTCAACGTCAAGGTAGTGGCGTTGGCCGGTATGGTCAATGAAATTGTGCGAGGCGAGGCGGTTGCCGGCCTTGCGACAATCGGCAATGGAGTCGAGTGGAAAAAGAAAGCGGCCCCCGCGAGTGCGGGGGCCGCTGTGAGATCAGGACTGATCGGCCGCTGGGGTTACGGGCACGCGCCCCATGCGCCGATGACCGTCAACAGGTCGGCGACGCCGACGGTTCCGTCGTGGTTGATGTCGGTCGGGCATGCGGCGGGCGGAGCCGGGCACGGTCCCCATGCGCCGATGACCGCCAGCAGGTCGGCCACGCCGACGGTGTGGTCGCCGTTGACGTCGGCAGGGCATGCGACGACCGGCGCGAGCGGGACGCGGATGATGGCCGAGCCCGACGCGACGCCGGCGCCGTTGCGGAGATTGACCACCGCGATGACGGCGTCATTGGTCATGAAGCCCGTCTCCACGCCGAAGGAAAGAATGAAGCGGTCGTCGTCATCGACGTTGTTGTTGTTGATGTCCACGGCGTCGCCTTCGCGGCAGAGGACGCTGGTGTTGTTGAGCACCATCACGGTGTCGAGATTGGGGTCAGCGTTGTTGGTGTTTCCGACGATCACGTAGTCGCCGTTGTTGTTGCCCTGGCTGAGGAAGAACGGCAGGGCGTTGACGGCGTCGCTGTAGAGTTCGGTTGCGCCGGTGTAGATCGGGGCGAGCGAGGTGGCGACGACCGCGCCGTTGCGGATGACGAAGTCCTCGCTGTCGGTGGCGGTCACGCCGCGCACGAACCAGTCGCCGTTGGACATCATGAGCGAGCGGTTGAACGACGCGACGGCGTTGGGCAGGCCTGCGACGGCGTCGCCCACGCGCACGACGACGCGGCCGTTGCGGACGATGGACTGGTTGGCGGCCAGGTTGCACTGGTAGATGTGGTTGGCGCCGTCGGGCGTGATGCCGAAGGAGTTGTCGGTGATGCTGCTGAAGGTGCTTGTTGCGCCGCCGGGCTG
>CAZCGB010000289.1:0-4553 GCA_964498045.1 uncultured Isosphaeraceae bacterium | reverse complement strand
CCGGGCCGATTTCGGATGTCGCTCCTCCATTGTGCGATGGTGGTTTCGCCAAGGATGTAGAGAGGCGCTTCCACACCACCAGCAATCGAGATGGACATCGGATCATGTGCCAATGCATGTGGGACCTCAATGTACATCGGGCCGCCAAAGGCATTGGCGACTTTCAATTCATCCGAATCAATCGCCCATGATCGAGTGATGCCGGGCACGCGCTTCCAAAGATCAAGCTTCCACAGCTCATCCCGGTGGCAGCCGATGCGAATCCGCAGGCCTGCCTGGATCAGCGCACCATGCTCGATCCCATTGGTTGCAATCGTGATCACCTCGCCCGGAGGCGCGTACAGGCCGGTCGAGCGCCAGCCGAGCGGAGTGGCATTGAGTTTGATCATGCGCGTGACGCGCGGTGCATCGTCTGAGACAGCGCCCGGAAAAGCTGCTGCAGCCGGATGCTGCTTCGTTTTTTCGGGAGCGATCGAGTCGAAATCCGCGACCTGCAGCGCCAGCAGCGCGCGATCGAGCGGGCGATTGAGACCCAGTGGCGCTTCCGGCGTTGGCGCAAGATTCGGTTCGCGCTCGCGGAGCAACTTGACCAGCCGCGGACGAAGAATCTGGTCATCCATTCCGACGGCGTCGGCTGCGTTTCGCAACGTCGCGCCTGCCTGCACCACCAATGGATCGCGCGCCTTGCGTGCGCCCGATTCCACTTCGGCGAGAATCTCCAGCGCGTGTGTTGCGTTGAATGCATCGCCCGGCAGGGAGTCCGCCACAAAGCCGTTCTCACGAGTCTCGTCTGCCGTACCCTCGGTGAATGCCAGGCCGGCTCTCTCCAGCAGTCGATTGAATGGAATCGCATCGACCTTCGACTTGTGCGTCTGCGCCCACCCCCACGGGCAGGCGCAGCAGAGGAAGCCGCCCCCACGACGGATGTACGATTCAATGGCGCTGAGTTCCCGCAACGACAGGTCGGACTTGTTGCACAACACCGCCCCGACCTCGGCCTGCCGCAACTGTGCCTCAAGGTCGTCGCCGCCCGAAAGCGTGAAAACCTCAATGCCCTGGCGATTCAGGAAATCCACCAAGTCGCATTTGAGCAGCCCGATTCGCAGTGGACGCACGCCCGGTTGTTCGCCGCAAAGCCAGTTGCAGGCGTTGAGAATGAATGTGCCGGTGTCGAGTTGGGCGGATCCGCTGCCGCTGGCGAAATCGTGCGCGCAGGCGATGATCCGACCTGTGCCAAGTCGCGAGGCGGCAATGATCGGAACCCGTATGCCGCCGTCCTTCCCGACGACGACTGCAGTTGCGTCATCACCCCAAAGCGCGATTTGACCGACCGTGCCTGGCACGCCCATCGCATCAACGCCATCAAGCAGCCTGGCGACGTCGCCACGGTCGGGCCCAGTCGGCAGCAATGACTGTGCGGCATTCGTCGCCGAGGTGGCGACGATGACCCCAAACAACAGCACGAACGCCTTGTTTCGCATGCCTCGATGATAACGATTCACACTGAACGATCGGACGGACTGTAGATCAGCACGCGCACATCCTCGATCGTCACCAATCCGCCAGCAATCACTTCGTTCAGATACGGTCGCAGCAAGGCGATCTTCTCGGCCGTGTCGATGAATTCAACCACGATCGGCAGATCCTCCGAGAGGCGCAGAACCTTGGCTGTGTGAATGCGGCTGTTGGCGCCGAATCCCATCGGGCCTCGCAGCACTGTCGCGCCGGCAAGGTGAAACTCGCGAGCCTTGAGCACGATCGCCTCGTACACCGGCTTGCCATTGATGCGATCAGACTCTCCGACGTACACGCGCAAGCGCTGGGCCGCGCGGCCTTCGGCGAACACGCCATGCTCAAGCGACGGGGTCATGTGGCTTGCGCTCCGTACACGCGAATCGCAACGGCCCAACCGGCCCACACGCCGATCAACCCCAGCGTGTTGCTGAGGAGGATGTTCATCGCGGCGGCCGGCCACTGGCCGTCCTGCAACAGCGCGAAGGTCTCGCGCCCGAATGTGGAGAAGGTCGTGTATCCGCCGAGCAAGCCGATGAGGATTGCTGCACGATACTCCTCGCGCACCAGCGTGCCGCCCAGTGCGACAGCCAGAAATCCAATCGCCACGCAACCAGTGACATTCACGATGAGCGTGCCCAGCGGAAACGTCGTTGCCCAGAATCCGTGAACAACACCGGCAACAAGATAACGAAGCACCCCACCAAGGCCGGAACCGATGAAGATGAGTGACAACTTGATCAATTGGGAGACTCTATGCGCTCGGCAAAGGACTTGCTTGAAACTCGCCCTCGGGATTCCGCAGGCAGCAGGAAGAGTTCGCCGCGCTGGAATCCCACGCGACCGCGCTCATTGGGCCGGAATGGATTCAGATTCAGTCGTGTGACGTTCCAAGGCTGCATTCACCCACGCGCGCATATGACGATAACGACGCCAGCCGATGATGAACGTCAACAGCGACAGACCGAGGAAGATGACGCCGACGACTTCGATCCAATGGGAATCAAAGACCTTGATGCATGTGCCGCCGATGACAAGCATGGTCAGCGCTGTGCGCGTATACGAGAGCAATGTCCGTTCATTGGCGAGGACGGTGCGGTCGATCGCCAGGTAGTCGTTGAGCGTGAATGTGTGGCCGCGAAACTTGACATATGGATTCTCCATCGCGGCACTGTAGCGGTGAACGTACTGAAAAGGAATGAACCACCGAAGCGCAGAGACACAGAGGGAAAGAGCGAGGCGGATGCGCAGGTCGCCGCCACGGGATCATGGAATTGACGACCCGATCAAACGTCTCACTTCCTTCGCCGATCTCTGGGCCTCTGCGCCGCTGTGGTTCATTTCCCGCAGTCGTTCACGTCGGTTTGCGCCGCGCGAACTTGTGCCCGGACCACGTCGCATCAATCGCGCACACCTTGAAGTCCACCCAGCCCGCCGCCAGCCCAAGCGTGCGCACCACGTCCTCGGAAAGGTCGCTCGCCACACCGCTCGACTTCTTCGGCCAGGCCAGCCACAACCCCGAATCCGCGCTCACACGCATCGCCTTGCGCATCCGCGGCTCAAGTTCCCTCCGCGTTCTAGCGAAGCACAGCACCACATCGCATTTTCCGGGCGGCTTCGGCTCGCGCGCGATCGTCACATCCGCAGGAAGCGCGCCCAGCGTCGATTCAAAACCCTTCGGCGCGGCGATCAAGCCCACCGTCGCGCCCGCCTTGATGCCGAGTTTCTTCGGCAGCGGCGTGCCTGAATAGCCCGATGCTTGCGACGGCCCGCTCTCGGACTTCGGCACGATGGGATTTCGCAGCGGCTTCCCGACCGCGGCGCGCAGGTCCTTCTTGATTTTCGCCCAGTTCGTGAACATCGCGTCGGGCAGCATTTCACGCACGCGTTGCGTCTTCTCCGCTTCCCCTTCGATGAACACCAACGGGATCCTGCGCGTGGTCTTACCCGTGCGCAGCACGAACCCCACGCTGCGGCCGTGCGAAGGCAGACGCGCGAGGTCAATCACGATCGCGGCGGGCGGATCATCGCGAAACGCCTTCATCGCGCCCGGCGCGTCGATCGGCTCGCAGTCGACCGCATACCCCATTTCGCGCAGTCTGCCGGCCCGCTCCATCGCCTCCCGCTGGTGCCAGTGAACCAGGCGTATCCGCGTCATGTCATTGCATCCTCAAAGACGGTGGAAGATCATACCATGCGTGAAACGCGCATCCTCGACGGGGTGCGACACGGAAAGCCGTCCGCATCACGAAAGGCCGCACATGTTCCCGCATCGTTCAACGCCCCGCACCCGCCGCCTTGTCGTCATGGGGTTCGTCGCCGCTCTCGCGGTGTGGGCGGTGACCGCCTACATCGTTATGCCTCGGCTGTGGGCGATCCGCATGCATCGCCATCCCGCCCTTGCCGATGCCCCCTCCATCACCCACACCGGATCGGGCATTCCCGGCGACGCGCTCAACGTCGCGCTCATTGGCAGCGAGGAGATGATCGTGCGCGGCATGATCGCTGCGGGCTGGCATGCCGCCGACCCCATCACGTTCAAGTCCAGCGAGCGCATCGTCGTCGACACCATCCTGCACCGCCCGTACGAGGACGCGCCCGTGAGCAACCTGTACCTGTGGGGACGCAAGGAGGACCTCGCCTACGAGCAGCCCATCGGCGACGACCCGAAGATGCGGCATCACGTGCGCTTCTGGAAGTCCGACGAGGTCGATGACCAAGGCTACCCCTTGTGGATGGGCGCGGCGACCAAGGACGAACGCGTCGGCCTCAGCGACACCACCGGCCAGGTCACGCATCACATCAGCCCCGACATCGACGCCGAACGCGACCTGGTCATCGACAGCCTGCAGAAGGCCGGCTGGGTGGCGAGCGTGGAGTGGATCGATGGTTTTCAGAATCCGCCGGAAGGCCGCAACGGCGGCGGCGACCCGTGGCATACCGATGGACGATTGGGGATCGCGACCTTGCGAACGAGCGCCGCAAATCCAACGACAACTCAAGCGACGACTCAACCCACATCTCAAGCCTCAAACTCGGCC
>CAZCGB010000288.1:0-4568 GCA_964498045.1 uncultured Isosphaeraceae bacterium | reverse complement strand
TGTTGCAGAAGAACCAGGTCGGCTGAATACGATTGCGCACCCGTGAACCTTTGCAGGCGCGGTTGGCCGCAGACATGTGATGCGCTACCTGCCGCTTGTCCCGCTGACGTTTCGCACCGTGACGGTATCGTCAATGGTGTTCCACAGGAATGAACGGGCCTGCACCGGATGCGCGTTGCCAGCCGTCACCACCGTGACGCTGCGACCGGGGCTTGCGTTGAGCTGCGCGATGCCCGTCACGTAGTCGTAGTCGAACTCATCGCAATCGACGTCACGCTTGGGCGAATCGACGTACACGTTGCCTTGCGCGTGGATTCGTTTCATGTCCATGGAGCCGCCGAGATCGAAGCCGGCGTCGCGGTCAGTGGAGCTCTGGGAACGATCGACGGTGGCGTCGAGACGCTCTCCTGTCATGGTTGAAACGGATTTATCGATGGCCCGGTGGATGACCTGCACGCGGCCAAGCATCACGATGTCGTACATCGATGATTCGCGGCTCTGCCGCGTCATGCGCAGGCTTTCGCTCCAGCGGAACAGCGTCGCGCCCTTGGCCCCGAAGGGCAGATCCGCGCGGCGATCGGCTGCTCCGGCGCTGCCCGCCGGTTTTGGCGCAGGCTGCGTGGATGCGGGCTCGGGCCGGTCATCGCGCACCACCAGTTCGCCCTTGCCATCGACCATCGCCTCAAGCGTCTGATCGTTGTACGTCACCTTGTCGCTGGATAGCGAGAACACGCGAGGAAGATCGGAATGGTCGGCGTTCAGCCAGGTCCGGCTCTCCAGCTTCGCCTTGCCGATTGCAATCAATTCCTTCAACTGGCGGCCAGACTGCTCCATCGCGAACAGGCCGCCGCCGCCATCAGGTTGCGATGCGGGAGCGGTGGCCGGCTGCGTCGTTGTCGTCGCCTGCGCGGCAGTCACTTCCGCCTTGGCGAACAGCAATGTCACCTGATCGCCGGTCATGGTATTCAACTCCAGCGTGCTGGGCGTCGACTGCGCATCCACGTTGCCGCGGATGATGATCGATCCTGCGCCGTTGGCATACGTGCCGTCGTAGACCATCGACTGGTTCCACTTCGCCAGCATTTGTCGTGGATTGGCTGCAGGATCGACGACAGGTTTCGCTATTCGATTGGCTTCGACAGTCGTCAGGATCGGAGCGGTGTAGTACGCAAACTCGCCGGAGCCCGGCCATGTCACTGTCGCGCCGCGCTCGGCGAGCTCAAGGCGTTTGCCCTTGCTGATGATGTTGCGATCGCTCACCACCATCACGTCCTCGCCGGTGAGCACGACCATGTGGCCTTCGCCGTCGGCTTCGAGGCGGTCGGCGAACACCCGTGCGCCGTCGGCCATCTGAATCTGCACGCCGCCGGTCGCTGTGAGCGATTCGACATCGGCGCGGCGATCGCTTTTGCCCTTGGACTGGCTTGTCGCGGGCTGCGTGCCGTTCACTTCGGTACGCGCCGCTACAGGCTTGAATGCGACATTCAACTTGTCAGACCATACGGTTTGCTTCTCACGATCGACTGCCGCGACTTCGCCGGTCGCCAGCATGTTCAGGGGCACGGTCTTTCCTTCGTGATTCTCAAAGTTCACGCGAAGGTCCGCGCAGTGAATCGAACCGCCATCGCTCATGCTGCCGGCCTTGACGCCGCCTTCGGCGTGCATGAACTCGATGCTCGCGAGCTGCTGCGCGCTTGCAGGCTTGCTGGCGTCATCCGCCTTCCCGGCGATCGCCGCGACAGGACGGCCCGGGAAGCCCACATCCATGCGGTCGGCGTCAAGCGTGAAGTCAGGGCTCTGCACCCCCACCGTTCCGAGGAAGCTTGCCAGCTTCAGGCGGCCAAATGATCCATGCGCATCACTGGGATCAGGCTTCCTCTCGCCGCCGTCATCCTTGGATGCTGGTTCAAACTCAAGCTCGACGCCGGCATTCCAGGCGATGCGGACATCCTCGCGGCGTTCCAGCGGCAACGCAGGCTGCGTTGCGGACTTGTTGTCTGGATCGCTTTCACCAGCCACCATCCAGCCCGGACCGACGAACGCGCCATCGTTGTTCAATCGATCAACCCAGAAACGGTCGCCCTCGGCGTGCAGGTCCGGCGAGTCGATCACGAGCCCATGCTGCGGGCTGCCGATGAGCTCCATGACTTCGCTGAGCGTCGCGTATTGCAAGGAAGCGCAGTACACGTTCGTGGCGTCCCGATCGTTGTGCAGAACCACGGGCGAGCCGATGAGCTCGAAGCGCGTGTCTTCCGCCGACACCGGCTGCTCCGCCGCGTTCTTCAAAGGCACCATCGTCAACGGGCCTTCGCAGGTGATGATCGTGTCGTTGTCCGACGGCTTGAACAACCCGCCGCCCGATGACGGCTCCTGCGTCGAGGCGATCGCCAGCGCGGCCAGGGCTTGTTCCAGCCGCAGCGGCTCCATCGGGCCGTACACGGGTTCCGGCTCGACGCCGCGCGACAATGATCCGCCGATGTCATTGTTGTCGAGCGAGAAGATCATGTGCATCTGGTCGCATGTGGCCGTCCAGCCGACCGAACCGTCGCCTTGCCGCACGCGCACGTCTTGCGTCATGGTCAACCGGTAGAAGTACGGCCCCTGGGACTTCTCAATCGGCGCCGCCTGCTTGAAGTGCATCTCACGCCGTTCGCGCGCCCGATCGAGCTGTCGCTGCTCGCGGCCTCGGGCGGGCGGATCGGACCTGGCGGCCGTCGTTTCCCGGCGTTCTGGCTTTGCCGCCGCTTTCGGGGCGTCGTTGGCGGAACGTTCCGGCTTTGGATCGCGGCTTGATTCGGTTGTGCCGGGCTTGGCTTGATCCTGCGCCATTTCCGCCAGTCGCAATTCGCCGTTGATGCGATCGATGGTCAGCTGCCCCGGCCTTCCTTCCATGTCATTGATCTGCATGCGCAGGCCAACAGCGGGCAGATGAGCCGTGGCGGTCTGAATGTCCACCTCGCCGGGGCAGATGACGTCTCCCTGGAAGTTGTCGAACGACGCCTCGGGCGTGCGAACCTCCAACAGCGGCGCGTCAGTCGATTCATCGAGTTGCCGATCGGCCGCCACTTCATAGAGGCGAATCAGCACATCGCCGGTCATCGTGCCGGACTCAAGCGCCTTGTTGGGCGCGAGCACGTCCGCCGTCTCGCCGCGCAGCGTCAGCACGCGGCGATCCTTCATGTAGATCTTGACCTCAGGCCTGGTCATGTGCACGCGGCCGCCCGGGCCAGGTACGGAACTGGCGTAGCGGTACTCCTGTGCAAGACGGCCGTTGTCGGTGGCCTGAATCCAGCCGCGTTGGGTGGTGACGAATCCGGTGTCGCGATTGATGTCGGCGACCTTGGTGGCGTCGTCAATGCCCGGCGGCGGCGGGGCGATGTCATGTTCAAAGGACTTCACCACCTCGTTCCCGTCGCCTGAGTCCGCTTCCCGATCGATGTTCAACACCACCACGCCGAGCACAATCGCCATGATCAACCCGGCGACCAGCAGCAGGATGCGCCACCCCTTGCCGCGCTGAACCGGCGCGGGCAGGTTCTCAGCCAGAGCCTCTTCCAGCAACGCCGACTGCTGTTGACGATCGAAATCGTTCGAAGATCGGTCGACGACATCGATGACCACCGGTCTGGCGTTGGTGCGCGGCGATGGATGGGTGGGCGTGGCCATGACGATTGCTGAAGCGGCGCACTCGGTGACGACAGCGGGCGTAAAGCCTCTCATTTCACCAATTGCCTGGCACTGATGCGAGCGTCGCTCCAGAACCTCCTTGTCGGGCGTCGGACTCCTGTCTGCGGCGGTTGTGGGATTCCATCCCGCGCCGGTCAGTCAAACGTCTTGCGCGCCTCATCAAGCAGCTTGCGCGCCTGAAGCAGATGTTCAATGGCCTCGCGCACCGCGCCGTGGCCGCCGGGGCGGACCGTGACGAAGCGTGCGAGCGAACGAACCTCCGCAACCGCATCGCTGACAGCCATAGGATAGCCGCACATTCGCAGGACCGGCAGATCGGGCAGGTCGTCGCCCATCATCGCGGCTTCCGAAGCCGAGAGTCGGAGGTGTTCCAGCAGGTTGCGGAAATCGGAGAGCTTGTCGGTCGAGCCCTGAAGCACGTGACGGATGCCCAGCTCATCGGCCCTGTGCCGCACCGCCATGCCGCGCCGGCCGGTGATCAGGGCGACGTGCCCGCCCATGCGCATCCACATGCGCAGACCGGCTCCATCGCGCACATGAAACCGTTTGGTCTCAACGCCATGATCGTCGATCTGAATTCCGCCGTCGGTGAGCACGCCATCGACGTCGAGACAGAGAAGTTGGATGCGTTCGGCGTCGGACATGGTGGACCATCGCGTGCGTGTCGTGGACGGATGAATCGCGTGCGGATCGGCGCGGCCGCCGCGCGCGGTGTGCGGCTAAGCCGCAAGCGGCCCCTGGGTTTGCGGGACGTCGTTGACGACATGAATCGTGCGCGTCGGGAACGCGAACTCGATGCCTGCAGCATCAAACGCGCTCATGATGCGCAGGTTCACCTTCTCGCCATGCTTGAGGTAGCTCCACCAGTCGCGACCGTCGCG
>CAZCGB010000287.1:0-4575 GCA_964498045.1 uncultured Isosphaeraceae bacterium | reverse complement strand
GGGCCCAGCACCACCGCGCCGGTCTGCAGGAAGTTCAGGAACGCCGCGCTGGCGTCGAGCGCTTCGACCTCGACAAACGCGTCATCGCCTTCCTGCCTGGTGTTGACGGCGAAGTTTGCAGGCGAACTCGGCCGCATCACCCAGCGCATGGATTGCTCCCAGAACGCGCGGAACTGCGGCCAGGTCACCCACTGGCCACCCCAGCGGCCAGTCACATCGGAAGTGAACGCTACGGATTTGCCCAGGCCGTAGTTCCAATACGCGTAGATGGGATCGGCGCCCTCGGAAGTGCGGACGACCAGCGGCATCTGCGCCAGCCCTTCGCGTGCGGCGGTCAGCACGTAGCCGTCAATCGAAGGCACGCCGGTGAATCCGCTGGTCGGGCCCGGCAGCGTGCTGGCGAAGACCGGCTGGTAGACATCGCCTTCCTGAATGAGCGAGCGCGACACAACCTGCGCTTCCTTGATGAAGATCTGCGGCAGATTCTTTGGGTTCGTGATGTTGTAGAAGCGTCCGCCGAGATACTCGGCGGTGAACTTCATCGAATCCTGATCCTGCTTGGAGCCGTGCCCGGCGACCATGATCGTGGTGCAGGTGATCTTTGCGGCCTTGTACTTGTCGAGCAGCGCCTGCGTGGGCGGCGCGGGGTCGCCGTCGGAGATGATGATCGCATGCCGCTGCCCGGCGCGCACGCCCATGAGCCCTTGGTAGGAGAGTTCCATGGACGCGTCGAAGTCGGGCATGTCGCCGACGACCATTTTCTTCGCCGCGGCGATGGGAGCCGACTTGTCGCCAGCGATGGCCATGGGGAACGCCCACGATGCGCCGTTGATGTTGACGCCGTCGGGATTCCAGTTGTATTCGCAGATGCCGACGTAATCGAGGCTGCTGAGCGCTTGGATCGCCGAGATAGCGACCTTCTGCCCCCAGAAATTCCCCTGGGCCATTTCGCACGAATGCATGATCAACGCCAGCGCGCCGCGCACCATCTGCCGCGTCTGCGGCGGATCGAGCTTCACCGGCAGCACCTTCGACGTCTCAGAATCGATCCATCCGCCCGCGCCGAAGGAGTCGGGCCCGCCGAGCATGACGAATCCGCCACCCAGGTCGTGCACGTAGGCGTGGAACATTTTGTCCTGGTCGTCATCGAACGCATGCCGCGGCACGTTGGCCATGACGATGGCGTCGTAGCCGGCAAGCGAGACGAGCCCGCCGAGCAGTTCGCCGGGCTGCTTGCGCTCGACGGCGATGTTGCTTTGCTGCAGCGCGCGGACGAGATGTTCAGTTTCCGCGCCGCTGTCATCGACGATGAGGATCTTGCCTTCGCCGCCCACGAACGTGACAGCGACCGCGGTGTTGTTGCGGTCGATTTCGTCCATCGCCACGCTGTCAGGCTCGAACTTGGCCTCGAACTGCACCGGGCCGGGCATGTCGAGATTGAGCGGAACCTGCAGCACCATGGGCGGGCCGGGCTGGATGTCCACATGCATCGCCTCGCCGGGCTCCTCGGCGTTGAGGTCGATCGGCGTGCCGTTCATCGTCAACCGCACGTTGCCGCTGGCGGGAGCCTGCGCGCGAAGGACCATCTTGAGATTGACGGTCTGTCCTTGCCTGGCGCGGGCGGGAGCGATGATGCGTTCGAAGATGACCTCGTTCTTGTGCTCGTATTCCAGCACGATGACATCGACGGGCACCTTGTTGGCCTTGGCGAGTTCGGCGGTCGCAAGAATGCTGTCGACGGTTTCGTTGCCGTCGGAAGCGAGCAGCACGCGATTGGCGGTGTCATCGGGCATGATCGCCAGCGCGAGTTCCAGGCCGGCGGCGAGATTGGTCGCGGTCAGGTCGGCGGGCTCTGCCCCGGTCGGCACAGCCGAGTTCGCGTCGGGCATCGCGGCGATGTTGGAGTCCTTCGCGACGTTGATCACCGCGAGCCGATCCTCGCGCCGTTCCTTCGCCTTGGCGGCCTTGTCCAGGAATTTCACCGAAGACGCCTTCAGCGGGAGCGGAATCGACTGGCTGCGATCGATGAGCAACGTCACGGTAAGACCTTCGCCGGTCTTCTCCCACGAAGGCTTCGCGAGCGCGGTGGCCAGCAGAAGGATGACGATGGAGCGAAGCGCGAACACAAGCGTGGCCTTGCTTCTCCCCAGGCCGCCGATGCTCCGCCGCGCCAGCAGGAAAATGGGCACGAGCAGAAGCAGCAGGATCAGCCAGCCGGGTCGCTCGAAAGTGATGGGAAGCAGGTTGAGCATGCGCGTCAGAAGAGATTCAAGACCCTTGCCGCTCGCGGCTTAGCCTGCGCACACACGAGGCGAAGCCGCAAGCGGCAAGGGACTCACTTGCGAATTCAGTGGATCAGAACCCGTCGATGACTTGCACGCGATTGTTTCCGGAGTCGAGCACGAAAATTCGATCGTCGTCGGCCGCAACGGCCCACGGGTACTGTACCTCACCCTCGCCCCGGCCGACGCGCCCGTAGACGCCAAGACTCTTTCCGTCGCGGTTGAAGCGTTGGATGCGGTTGTTGCCGAACTCCGCGACCAGCAACGTGTCGTCGGGCAGGACCTCCAACCCATAGGGATACGCCAGTTCACCCGCTGCCCTGCCGGCCGCGCCGAATGTCCGGATCCAATTGCCCTTCGGATCGGTCACGACGATCCGGTGATTGCACGCGTCGGTGATGAACAGTTCCTTGCCGTCGTTGCTGAACCCCAGCGACTGCGGCCGGCTGAACTGACCCTGGCCGGTGCCGAACGACCCGAACTGGAAGAGGAACGCGCCATCGGGCGCGAACACCTGGATGCGGTCGTTGCCGCCGTATTCCGAGACATAGATGCTTCCGTCCGGTCCGAAAGCGATGTCCGTCACGTAGATGAACTGGCCGGGTTCCTCTCCATAGGAACCGAAGCGGCGGATCTCGTTGCCGTCGGCGTCGTATTCAATGACGCGGAAATAGTGCGTGTCAGCCACCCACACGTGGCCATCGGGCGCGACGGTGACGCCCGTGGGCTTGCCCTGCTGCATTTCGGGCATGTGCCACTCCTTCTCGGCGTGGCCGTCTTCATCGAAGCGCTGCACGCGAGCGGTCTTGTCGATGACAAACACGCGATGGCGCTGGCGATCGACATCGATGCACCGGGGGTAGCCGAATTGACCGAGCGCGCTGCCGGGCGAGCCGAAAAGGTACTCGACGTCGAGCGGCTGCGGCTCGCTGGCGCTGCTGCGCGAACAGCCCTGTGATGCGCAGAGCGACGCGGCAAGCACGGTCAGCGCAAACGTGCGAGGCACGCGCCGCTGCGTCAGCGATGCTCTCCACACCAGGGCCACGCACAGTGCGCCGATGATCGCCAGAAGCGTCATCATCAGCGAAGCCATCATCACAGTCTGCGGCCTCTGGTAATGCATGTCGTTGAGCAGCGTCATCGCCAGAGGCGTGCGCTCGATCGGCAGCGGCGGCACAACCTGCGCGGTGACGGCGACCTCGCCCACCGACATCACCGTGACGATTGCGAAACTGGCGAACGAAGCCGCCAGCATCGTCGGCCTCGCGCTGAGCCACAACCCGCGCAACGATTGTGCGCCGTCGAGACGCCGCAGGTCCTGCAGCACGCGCGGCTCGCCGGCGACGCTCCATCGGGCGAAGAACACCGCCACGAATCCCGCGCTCGCCAGCTGCGCGATGTTCAGGATCAACGGAGCGCGGAAAATCCATCCATCGAGCGGTGGACGATTGAATGCGGCCTCCAGCGCCATCCCCAGGATCGTTCCCGGCAGCAGGCTCCAGACAATCCACATCAGCGAAACGACATGAGCCGCGAAGCGCGTCGTCCGACGTTCGCTGTGCCACATCATCGCCAGGCCGAAGGTCACCATCGCGGCGGCGATTCCCGAGATCATCGCCATGCCCAGCGTCCACAGCGTGCTTTCGCCGTACAGGCGGCCGAACTCGTCGAACACGTGCGAAACGCCCGCCATTCCTCCCACGCCGTTCTCACTCATCACGTTGCGGCAGAACATCGCCAGAGGCACGATCACGGCGACAAACCATGTGATTGATGTTCCGATCGCGCCACTGCGCGCCGATCGGGCCGATGCCGTCGCCAGTTGCGGCGCGCGACGGCTGATCACCCACCAGATCGCCGCCGCCCCGAGCAGCGCGATCGCCAGAATCGGCGTCGCCGCGCTGAGCACCTGCGTGGGCGTCGCCCCCAGCGCCCGCCTCGCTCGCAGTTCGTTGGCGAAGGTGAACACTTCGGAAAGGTCGAAGCACGTGGTGTTGTTGAGCGTCGCGAGGAACACCAGCAGGAAGCCGATGGCGAGTCCCGGCGCATCGGTGCGAAGCTGATCCATGGCGCGCACGCGCCACGGCGCGCCATCGATCGCGAGCATCTCATCGCGCATGCGCGGCCGGCGAGCCGCGCTCCCGGCGACGCACAACGCCACGATCGGCCAGGACCAGCACAACATGCCCGCGAGCAAGGTCGCCTCGCGGGCCCATTGCATCGCCTGATGCTCGATCACCCAGCGATGCAGGGCCGTTCCCGCCGGCCAGCTCTGCCACCATGCGTAGAACAC
>CAZCGB010000286.1:0-4591 GCA_964498045.1 uncultured Isosphaeraceae bacterium | reverse complement strand
TCGGCAACGTCGCCGCACGGCGAAAAACCGAGCCACGCAAACTCAACTCCATCATCCGCGGAGAACTCGACTGGATCGTCATGAAGGCGCTGGAGAAGGACCGCCGCCGCCGCTATGAGACCGCCAGCAGCCTTGCCGCCGACATCGCGCGATATCTCACCGGCGAAGCCGTCGTCGCCGCCCCGCCAAGCACGGCGTACCGCCTGAAGAAGTTCGTGCGCCGCAACCGCGTGCTTGTGACAGCGGGTTCGGCGGTGGCGTTGGCGCTGGTGGCGGGCGTGGTTGGTACGGGCCTGGCCCTCCAACGGGCCCTGACTGCCGAACAGGGACTGCGTACGCAGCTGACCGAAACCCAGAAGGCCCAGCAGGCTGAGCGAGATCGTGCCGAGCAGCTCAAAAAGGTGTCGGACTTCCAGTCGCAGATGCTCGCCCAGATCGACACGACCAAGGCGGGAGTCGAGCTGATGGCCGGCGTACGCGAGCAGTTCGTGGCCGCGCTGGAGGAGGCCGGGGTCCCCGAGGCCGAACGCACGGCCCGCGTCGATGCCCTGCGGCAAGAGCTCGTGCGAATCAACGCCACCGATACCGCCGCGGCGTTGATCGACCGCACGGTCCTCAAGCCCGCGATCAAGGCGATTGACGAACAGTTCACCAACGACCCCGCCACCGACGCGAGCCTGCGCCAGGCGCTGGCGGACCTGTACGCAACACTCGGTCTTTTTCCCTCCGCACATCCGCTCCAGGAATCCGCCCTCGTTACCCGTCGTCGCGTGCTCGGGGAGGAGCATCCGCAGACGCTCACCTCCATCGACAGACTGGGCTCCTTGCTTCGGGCCCAGGGCAGGCTGACCGAGGCCGAGCCGTACTTCCGCGAGGCCCTTGAGAAGCGTCGCCGCGTGTTGGGGGAGGAGCATCCTGACACGCTCGCATCGCTGAACAACGTGGGTTTCCTGCTCCGGGCGCAGGGCAAGCTGACTGAGGCCGAGGCGCTGCTCCGCGAGGCGGTCGAGAAGCGTCGCCGCGTGCTGGGAGAGGAGCATGCCGACACGCTGACTTCCATCAACGATTTGGGCGTCCTGCTCCAGGCCCAGGGCAAGCTCGATCAGGCCGAGCCGTACGTCCGCGAGGCTTTGGAGAAACGCCGCCGGGTGCTGGGCGAGGAGCACCCGGTGACGCTTCAATCCATCAATGACATGGGCATGTTGCTGCAAGCGCAAGGCAGGCTGGATGAAGCCGAGCCGTACTACCGCGAAGCCCTGGAAAAATATCGTCGTGTGCTTGGGGAGGAGCACCCGTTCACGCTCACCTCCATCGGCAACATGGGCTTCCTGCTGCGGGCCCAGGACAGGCTGGACGAGGCCGAGCCCTTCTACAGGGAGGCCCTTGAGCAGTCGCGGCGCGTGCTTGGGGAAGAGCACCCCGAAACGCTCACGTGCATGAACAACATGGCTGCGCTGCTCCGGTTCCAGGGCAAGTTCGATCAGGCCGAGTCGTACGTGCGCGAGGCTTTGGAGAAGCGCCGCCGTGTGCTGGGGGAGGAGCACCCGGACACGCTTGCGTCCATCAACAACCTGGGCATCCTGCTCCAAGCCCAAGGCAAGCTCGCCGAGGCCGAGCCGTACGTCCGCGAGGCCATGGAGAAGCTCCGGCGCGTGCTGGGGGAAGAACACCCGAACACGCTGGCGGCCACGGGCAGTCTCGGACGGGTCCTGCAACAGCAGGGCAAGCACCAGGACGCGATCGACCTCCTCGCCGCCTCAGAGGCCGCGGCCCGCAATCAATTCACCGGCGCCAACGCGCCCCGTCTCGCCGGCTTGCTCACCACCCTCGGGCGCGCCCGTGCGGGCCTGGGATACGACCTCGAACGATTCGCACTCGCAGAAACGAACCTCCTCGAAGCCCACGCGATCTACCTCGCCGCGAAGGACCGCGGCCCGACGCACAAGGACACGCTCGCGTGCGTCGAGGGGCTCGTCGAACTCTACACCGCCTGGCATGCCGCCGAGCCGGGCAAGGGGCACGATTTCCAGGCTGCGAAGTGGCGTGCGAAACTTGCCGCGCCGGCAGCCACGCCGGCGACGCCTGCAACTCCCACCACCGCACCGTCGCCGCGTTGAAGGCTGGCACCAGCTACGCTGGGCCTCTTCGCCAGCGCAAAAGGGAGCCTCCAGCGCCATGTCACGCATTGAACAACGCCTCCGAGCCATGAACCTGACACTTCCGCCGCCCACCGTACCCCCGCCCGGTCTGGTGTTGCCGTTCCAGTTCGTGCGCATCACCACCTGTGGCGGACGGGCGCTGATCTCCGGCCACGGCCCGCAGACGTCTGACGGCAACTTCGCCGGTCCATTCGGCAAGGTCGGACGCGAACTCACCATCGAACAGGGCTCTCACGCAGCCCGCATGACCGCGCTGTCGATCTTGGGCAGTCTGCACCGCGCACTGGGCGATCTCGATCGGATCACTGCCTGGGGCCGCGTCTTCGGCATGGTCAATTCCGCGCCGGGCTTTCATCGCCAGCCCAGCGTCATCAACGGCTTCTCCGACCTCATCCTTGAACTCTTCGGGCCGGAGATCGGCGCGCATTCGCGCAGCGCGGTGGGAATGGCCGAGCTGCCGTTCAACCTGCCGGTGGAGATCGAAGGCGAGGTGGAGATTGACTGATCCCACCCCCCCCCAGTCCCCCAATCCCTCCGCGCCCCCGCCGCCCCCATCGCCCCTATCCCGCAACGTCACGCGGATTCTGAACGACGCCTCGGCAGGCGAGGCGGCTGCGGCTGAGCAGTTGCTGCCGCTGGTGTATCAGCAGCTGCGCGCCATCGCGCAGCTGCGCATGAACGGCGAGCGAAAGGATCACACGCTTCAGGCCACCGCGCTGGTGCATGAGGCGTATGTGAAACTCGTCGGCGGCGAAGTCGAGGGCGGAGCGGTGCAATGGTCGGGACGGGCGGCGTTCTTCAAGGCCGCGGCCGAGGCCATGCGGCGGATTCTCATCGATCATGCGCGCACGAAGGGCCGGGACAAGCGCGGGGGGGGCGTCGAGAGGAGCGGGACATCGGATCAGGGCGAACGACGTCAGCGCGCGGGGCGCGTGCCGCTTTCCGTGGTGGATTTGGCCGCTGAATCGGATTCCGAGGAAATCCTGGCGCTCGACGAGGCGATCTGTCGCCTGGAGCAGGAAGACGCAGAGGTCGCAGCCGTCGTTCGGCTGCGGTTCTTCGCGGGACTCGGCGGCGATGACACCGCCAGCGCGCTGGGCATCTCGCCGCGGCAGGTCGATCGACACTGGGCGTATGCCCGTGCCCGGTTGTATCAGGCGTTGCAGGCTGGTCAGCGCTAGCCGATTCACGGCCTCGCCGTCTTCACACAGTTGAGTTGTGGTCGATCGGCCGCCGCATGCACATCGCGGCCGGCGCGATCGGTCTGTTCGCACGTCGTTCATCTCATTCTCAAACAAGGAACGCTTCATGAATCGCAAGATGCTCATCACCGGCCTCACGCTCTGCAGTGCGATCGCCTTCGTCGCCGTCGCCAATCCCCAGCAGGCCAAACCCGACGACACCAAAGCCAGGAAACTCACCAACGTGACGTGGTGCGAAGTCCGCCAGGTGGACTTCAAACCCGGCAAGCGCGATGCGGCGCTGAAGGTCATTCGCGAGCAGTTCATGCCCGCCGCGGAATCCGCCGGTTTGCCCGTCGCCTCCATCCTCGAGTACGCCACCGGCGGCCGCTGGGATATTCAGTTCGTCTTCCCGATGCCCGAAGGCCCCGAGGCCCTCAACTGGGAGATCAGCCCCGATGACGAGAAGTGGATGGCGGCCTTGGCCAGCCAGTGCGGCGGAATGGAGAAGGCTGAGGCGCTGCTGGACTCGTACCGCGAGCTGATCGCCAGCACCGACAGCCAGCTGGCCTTTGAGCGAAACGCGGCGACCGGGAGCGCGACGGGGCACTGATCGTTGCGTGGCATTCACCACACATCGCGCGTCGGCTGACGCTGCCGCGCGACTTTCACCAATCCTTTCGGAGTGCAGCCATGCGACGCAGAATGATCTGGACAGTGGTTTGGACGATGGTGATCGCGCTGATCGCCGCGGGAACACTGCTGCCGGCCGCGCCGAATCTGGCGTCATCGACAGACGCGGCGAAACGTTTGAACGAGAGCTCCAACGGTGCGGGAATGGGCATGGGGAATCTGGATGCCCAAGGCATGATGATGCTGATCAATCGAAGCGTGAGCGTCAACGCCCGCTGAATCGATGCGCCGCAGAGCGTTGCGATGTACGCTGAGTCGCAATCGAAGGCGCGGTGATCGGCTGTACGATCAAGAAGGCCGCGAATGACAGTGGACAATCGACAACGAGCACGCGAGATCTTCGATCAGGCGCTGGAGGCGCCAGTGGTTGAGCGCGCGGCCACGCTCGATCGTCTGTGCGCAGGAGATGCCGGCCTGCGCGCCAGCGTGCAGGCGCTTCTGGACGCGTACGACAAGGCCGGCGATTTCCTGTCGGCGCCGTCGATGTCATCAAGCGCCACGCTGCAGGCGACAGGCGGCGAAGGCCCGGGCGTGCGCATCGGGCCCTACAAGCTTCTG
>CAZCGB010000285.1:0-4635 GCA_964498045.1 uncultured Isosphaeraceae bacterium | reverse complement strand
ACCTCGCAGGACCGCAAGCCGTACTTCATGACCGCCAACCACTGCGGCATCAACAGCGGCAACGCGGGTTCGCTCGTCGCGTTCTGGAACTATCAGAACTCGACCTGCCGGCCCATCGGTTCAGCCGCCAGCGGCGGCGCGGGCAACGGATCGCTGGCGCAGTTCAACACCGGATCCATTTTCCGCTCATCTTTTGCCGGCTCCGATTTCACGCTGGTCGAGCTCACCGCCAGCCCGAATCCAGCATGGGGCGTCACATTCGCTGGGTGGGACCGCAGTGACAACCTCGCCTCGGGAAGTCCGCCGGTCGTCGGCGCGGGTATTCATCACCCCAACACCGATGAAAAGCGCATTTCGTTCTACGGCGGCCCAGGCGCGACGCATCCCAGCCACGGCTCGTCGTGGGGTTGCTCGGCTTTCCCCGGCCCCGGCGACAGCACGCACATCAAGGTGTATTGGACGCCCGGCCTGGGCGTGACCGAGCCCGGCTCGTCGGGCTCGCCGCTGTTTGACAGCAACAAGCGCATCATCGGCCAATTGCACGGCGGCGCGTCGGCCTGCGGCGCGACCGGCGAAAACCTCTCCGACTGCTACGGCCGAATCTGGCGCTCGTGGACCGGCGGCGGAACCTCTGCCACGCGCTTGAGCGACTGGCTCGACTCCACGAACACCGGCGCCATGTTCGTCGACACCATCGGCCGCGGTCTCACGCTCTCTCCCAGCGGCGCGGTCACGCACGTCGGCGTCGTCGGCGGGCCCTTCACCCCCGCGTCAACCAATTATTCATTCTCCAACACATCGGGATCTTCAGCCAACTACAGCGTCAGCATCGTCAGCGGCGGAACTGCGCCGATCACGCTCAATGGAGGAGCAGGCCCGATTTCCGGCTCAATCGCCAATGGATCGTCTGCGAATTTCGTCGTCGCAGTCAACGCGGCGGCCGCATCTGGACTCGCGGCCGGCGTGTACAGCACAAGCGTGCTGTTCCAGGACACCACCAACAACCTCTCGTACACGCAAATCCACACGATTGAAATCGGTCAGATCGGCTACACCACCACTCCCGCCAACGCCCTCGTCTCCGGCGGACCCCTCGGCGGACCGTTCTCCGCCACGCAGGTGTACGTGCTCACCAGCACGCGTCCGACTCCGGTGACCGTCGTCGTGACACCCAGCCAGCCGTGGATCTCCGTCAACGGCCTGACTGGTGCGCAAAACATCGTCCTCTCCGGCAACGGTGCGACGTCCAACGTCGCCATCGGCTTCTCGGCTGCGGCGAACAGCCTTGCCAACGGCATCTACAACGGCACCGTCACGTTCAACGCCCTGTCGGGCGGAACCGGCAGCAATACGACGCGGAACGTCACGCTCGATGTCGGCCGCTACACCTATGCCGCCACCGGCCTGCCGCTCGCCATCGCTGACAACTCCACCATCACCAGCACGCTGACGGTGAACGACAGTTACTGCATCGGCGATGTTGATCTGCCCATCGACATCACCCACACGTACATCGGCGACCTGATCGTCGAAATCAAGAGCCCGGCTGGCACGATCGTTCGCGTGCACAATCGCACTGGCGGAACCACCGACAACATTGTGACGACCTACGACGATGACGGCGGCGGCACGCTTCCGGCCAACCCGCTGTCGCAGTTCGACGGCGAAAACGTCCAGGGAATCTGGACGCTGACGGTTTCCGACAACGCCACCACCGATGTCGGCTCGCTCAACGCTTGGTCGCTGAAGATCGCCAGCGCAGGCTCGGTCTGCCCGCAGCGTGTTGTTGTTCACGATGTTCCGTTGAACAGCAACCCAGGCTGGACTGGAACGGGCGCATGGGCCTTCGGCGTTCCCACCGGCACCGGCGGCGACCCCACCTCGGGTTCCACCGGTTCCAACGTCCTCGGCTACAACCTCACAGGGCAGTATCCCAACAACATGGCCGTTGAGTCGCTGACCAGCACCGCGTTCAACATGACCGGCAAGACCGGCTCGCAGCTGCGATTCAAGCGCTGGCTTGGCGTTGAAAGCGCGACGTTCGATCACGCCAGCGTGCAGGTCTCCAACAACGGCACCACTTGGACCACTGTATGGAACCATGCCGGCGCAACGCTCAATGAGGCGGCTTGGTCCACCCAGACTTATGACATCAGCAGCGTTGCCGACAACTCCGCGACGTTGTACCTCCGCTGGACCATGGGAACGACTGACGGCTCGGTCACCTACTGCGGCTGGAACATTGATGACATCCAGATCCTCGCCTTCGCACCCGCGTGCGTGGGCGACGTCAATGGTTCGAATTCCGTCGATGTCGCGGACCTTCTCTCGGTCATCAGCAACTGGGGTCCATGCGCAAACTGCCCGCCAGCCCACTGCCCAGCCGATGTCTCTCCGGCTCCCAATGGCGACTGCAACATCAACGTGAGCGATTTGCTCACCGTGATCTCGCACTGGGGCGGCTGCCCGTAACGTTCAGAGATCGGTTCGCAATGATCTTGACCTCAAGGAGACCCGCTCATTCCGAGCGGGTCTTCTCTTGCGCGGTCGAAGACCTGCGATCGCGACGCATTGGACTGTCTGGCAGCGATGACACACCTGCATAGGAGGTGCGCGGCAACACTGCGCTCGAAGAAGTGTGCGCGTCTGCCGGCGTTGCCGCCATGCTCTCGCTGGGTCCGCCGCGCATCGATGCCACCATTCCCAGCACGGTGATGACCAACAGGCCGCAGCAGAACTCGCGCCTGTTCGATCCCGTGACGCCAGTCCTCCTGCGCCGCGGCGATGCCTCGTCTGCCACCTGATCAGACTCGCTCATCAATTCGCGCTCCATGGCTCAAAGCATCGGAAAAAAACGCCCAACGCAGAACTGCGGCATGGCGGGAATCAGGCAGAAACCGCATGCCGGCATCTCGTCACCCCATTTCTTGTGCGACTGGCCTTGCTCATCGGGACAAACTTGGTAATATTGAGAACCAGTCTCAACTGCGCCGCTTCCTTTAAAAAGGGCGGCGAACGCTGATCAACGCAGCCATTCCGTGCTGCACCTTCTGTCCTGTTCAATGTCCATGGCCGTATCGAATGCACCCAATTCGCACACCCCACACGACGCGGTTCCGCTGTCGAACCTGCGTGAGGGTGATCGCGGCCGCGCCCATACCGCACAACTGCCCTGCGAGGACTGCGACCTGCTGAATGCCATGGGTCTGACGCACCATTGCGAGGTGCGTGTCTGCCGCAAAGGTGAACCGTGCATCGTTCAGGTGAACACGACGAGGCTGGGACTTTCCGCGGCGCTTGCCCGCCGCATCCTCATCTCGCCGACGACGCCGCCGCCTGCGCGCTGAGCTGATCCTGTCCGCCGCCGGCGATGACGACGACCAAATCCATTTCCGGCACTGCGGACAGGTCGCCGAATACATCGACCGATTCGATCGCATTGCCGGCGTGCTTCGTCCTTCTGGGAAACCCGAACACCGGCAAGACCACGGTCTTCAATCGCCTGTGCGGGCTTCGCAGCAAGACCGCGAACTTTCCAGGCTCAACCGTCGAGGCCCGCATCGGGACCAGCGTCGGGGCTGACGACGAGTCCTACCACATCGTCGATCTGCCCGGCCTGTACAGCCTGCATCTCGATCGGCCGGAGTCGAAGGTGGCTCGCGACTATCTCGAAGGCCGCATGCACTTCGACCGTCCGCCAGAGGCCATCGTCATCGTGGTTGATGCGACCAATCTCTCGCGCAATCTTGTTTTCGCCGCGCAGGCGTTGCAACTGGGCCTGCCCGCCATTGTCGCGTTGAACATGATCGACCTCGCGCAGAAGCGCGGCTTGACGATCGACGCACAGCAGATGTCGGAGTACCTCGGCGTGCCGGTGATTCCTGTTTGCGCCCGAAATGGCGATGGATTCGACCGGTTGCGGCAGGCGATGCGCCGGCCGCAGCAGAGCACGGTCCGTCTTCCCGATGCAGCCGAGTGCGCCACTGCCAGCGATTACGCAGGGGCATGCACGCGCTGGGCCGATGCGCTCGTCGCGCAAAGTGTCGGCGGCGATCACGCCATCGGCGCAGCCAAAGACACCTTCACCGACCGCCTCGACGCTGCGTTCACGCATCCAGTGCTTGGGCTGCTGGTGTTCGCAGGCGTGATGGCCGGGTTGTTCTGGACGATCTTCTCGCTCGCCAGCATTCCGATGGATCTGATTGAAAGCCTGTTCGGGCTGCTCGGCGAATGGACGCATGCCGCATTTCAATGGTTCGATGGCCGCTTCGGCTCGCATCTGGTCGATGGCCCACTGCACAACCTGATCATCGACGGAGCCATCGGCGGCATCGCCGGCACGGTGGTGTTCCTGCCGCAGATCTGCCTGCTGTTTTTCCTGATCAGTCTTCTGGAGGACACGGGATATCTGGCGCGGGCATCGTTCGTGATGGATCGCCTGCTGCGGCGATTTGGATTGCCCGGCCAGGCGTTCGTGCCCATGCTCAGCGCGCATGCATGCGCGATTCCAGCCATCATGAGCGCCCGGCTCATCCCCGACCAGCGAGATCGATTCGCAACGATCCTGGTGACGCCGTTCCTCTCATGTTCGGCGCGATTGCCGGTGTATGTCCTGCTGATCAGCATGCTGTTTGC
>CAZCGB010000284.1:0-4645 GCA_964498045.1 uncultured Isosphaeraceae bacterium | reverse complement strand
CGCGACTGGTCATCCCCATGCTGCCTGAGGTGCTGTCCAACGGCGTGTGCAGTCTGCAGGAAGGCGTCAACCGATTCACCAAGAGCGCGTTCATCACCTTCGACGGTCGTGGCAAGGTGCTGCGCCAGCGCATGGCCAACACGGTCATCTGCTCGCGCAAGCGACTCACCTATCTCGAAGCCCAGGCCTTGATCGACGGCGACCAGAAAGAGGCTCGCAAGCACGCCCGCACCGACGCCAACTACAGCGACGAACTGCTGCACGCGCTGCAATTGAGCGATCGCCTTGCAAAGATCCTTGAAAAGCGTCGCCAGCGCGACGGCATGATCGTGCTCAACCTGCCTGAAGTCGAGCTCGTCTTCGACGACGACGGCCGCGTTGTGGACGCCGTACCCGAGGACAACGCCTACACGCACAAGCTGATTGAAATGTTCATGGTGGAGGCGAACGAAGCGCTCGCGCGTCTGTTCGAGGACCTCAACGTGCCGATCCTTCGCCGCGTGCATCCCGAGCCAAGTTTCGGCGACATGCAGGAACTTCGATTGTTCGCAATGGCGGCGGGCGGCGGCATTCGCGTACCCGACGAGCCGACGCGAAAGGACTTGCAGGTGATTCTCGATGCGACGCGGCACACGCCGGCAGCCCGGGCGATTCACTTCGCCGTGCTGCGGACGCTCACCAAGGCCGAGTATTCGCCCGCGATGATCGGCCACTTCGCGCTCGCGTCCGAGCACTACGCGCACTTCACCAGCCCGATTCGGCGATACCCCGATCTGACTCTGCATCGGGCGATGGACGCCTACCTCGATCTCACCGACAACGGCAAGGCCCCCCCCGGCGGCAAGAAGCGCCATTCGATCAGCCGCAAGCTGCTGGACGACCCCGACGTTCCGGGCGAGGCGGAGTTGATCAAGCTCGGTCGTCATACGTCGTCGACTGAAGTCGAAGCCGAGCAGGCTGAGCGTGAATTGCGCGAGTTTCTCGTGCTGCAGTTTCTCCACGAAAAGCATCTGGGCGATGAGTTTCCTGGCGTGATCACTGGCATGACCAACTCGGGGATCTTCATCTCCATCGATCGCTTTCTCGTCGAGGGACGAATCGCGGTACGCGATCTGCCCGGGTCCGAAGACAAGCCTGATCGCTGGATGGTGGAAGAGTCGGTCGGCAGAGTCCGTGCGGCGCGCAGTGGCGCGGTGCTGGCGATCGGCGACATCGTCACTGTGCAGGTCGTCGCGGTCGATCTCGCAGCGCGACGGTTGGACCTCGCGATCACCAGGATGCCTGAGAAGGCGCTGGATCGTCAGGGCGGCGGCGGCTCCGGGCATCATCAGCAGCAGCGCGAGAAGGGCGCACGCTTCGAGCGTCACGCCGACACGCACGGCACGCGCCGCGGCAAGGCGATGAACGAATCCCGCCGCGACAAGAAACACCGCAAGGGCTTCAAGCAGGGCCGGCGCGGACGCAAGTCGTGATGAATGTTGGAGCGAAGCTTCGTCACGCGGCGCTCAACGTGGCGCGGAGTGCGTTGGCCGCATCATCGCCCTGGACAATGCGTTCCCCGCACGTCGGCGCACCGTACACCGCCACTGGCTCGTATCCGCGATTGTGCAGCGCGAGACGCAGCAAATCCTCGCTTGAAAACGTCGGGCGTCCCGCGCGGCGGGTGATGGGGAAGTCCAGGCCGCCCACGCCGTGGAATCCGCGGTAGACGACTTCGGTGCACACCAGCCGGTCGCTGCGGAAGAAGTCGAACTCGAAGTCGTACAGCTTGCCTTCGTGCGTCAGCGCGCGGCTCAACGCCTCCGCCAAATGCACGGGTGACAACTTCGGACGAATCACCGCGACAGCGTCGACGCGAAGCGTGTCGTGCAGCGGACGCAGAAGCACGCCATCCTTCCGCGCCTCCAGCACGCGGATTGATCCGGTCCATCGCGATTCGCGCTGCGAATCGACTCGCACACCCAATCGTTGTCGGTCGGCTTCGGTGCCGATGTGCAGGGAGGAGTGAATCCAGTAACCGGGAAGGAAGAGGTTGCTCATCGCGTCGTCGTGCCGGGTGACGATGGCGTCGCCGGGCTGGAGAATATCGCCGAGTTGCGCGATGACATGCGGCGTGACGCGCTTGGTATGCAGCGGATTGTGGATTTCGGCGATGACCCTTCCGCTGACTTCGAAGATGCTGAACAGCGCCTGTTGGAACGCGGAGGCCCGGCGCCGCCTCCACGAATGCCACTGGTAGGCGATGCGCGAGCGCAGCAGTTGCCGCTTGCGGCGAAGCAGAGCCGGTTCGCCGGCTCGCAGATGCTTCAGAACCGGACCGAGCAGCGGATCGCCTTCAAGCGAATCGATCTCCGCACGATGCTCTTGCGCGAATCGCGCGGCGTCTGCCAGTTGCCATGCGTTCAGCGGGCTTGTCACGGCCTTGTACACAGCCGTGAACTGCTTGCGCGGCAGTCCGAAGCGCGGCTCTGCCTCGTTCAACTTGCGCTGAATGACCGCGTCGCGTGCATACTGCTCAACGATGAATCGCGCCGCGCGCACCAACAGGCCTGCCGCCGCGTAGGCGATGGCGAAGGCGCGCAGACGCTCATCCTCGTCAATCGTTCCCGCTGGCGCCAACGCAATGGGCCTGAGGTCGGCGATCGTCTGCAGCATTCCCGCCCGCGCGGTGAGGTACACGGCGAATCTCTCGCGGATGCGCTCGTCCTCATCCGGCGTGAAGTGGCCGCGCATGACTCCGGCGGCGATGTCGACCAGTTCCCGCTCAGGCCGGGCCGCCAGCGCAGGCGCGAGACTGTCGATGGATCGGGCCGCCGTCTGGATGATCGCCTCGTGCGACATGACTGAACCAAGATAACCACAGAGGGCCAGAGGCGCAGAGTCGGCGTTTGTTGTCGGCACTCGTGCGTTTCCATACGCTTCATGCTCTCCGTGCCTCTGCGGTTCATTCCCTCATGCCAACGATCAAGCGCATCGCCATGTGGTCCGGTCCGCGGAACATCTCCACCGCGATGATGCGCTCGTGGGGCAATCGTTCCGACACGTTCGTGACGGATGAGCCGCTCTATGCCCATTTCCTGTTGCAGACGGGGTTGCCGCATCCAGGGGCGGCGGACGTGATCGAACATCACGAGACGAACTGGCGGAAGGTGATCGCGTGGTTGGCCGGCGACTTGCCCGTGCGCGGTCGTGGCATCTGGTATCAGAAACACATGTCGCATCACCTGCTGCCGGAGATCGATCGCCGCTGGCTCGATGCGCCCGGATTCATGCATGCGTTCCTGATCCGCGATCCGCGCGAGATGCTGACCTCGTTGATGAAGAACATTCCCCATCCGACGCTGCGCGACACCGGGCTGCCGCAACAGGTGGAGATCTTTGAGCACGTGTGGCGAACGACGGGGCGCACACCTCCAGTGATTGATTCGCGTGATGTCCTGGAGAACCCCAGGAAGATGCTCGGCGCGCTGTGCGAAGCGCTGAACGTGCCGTTTGATGACGCGATGCTGCACTGGCCTGCCGGTCGTCGCGAGACGGACGGCATCTGGGCCAGGCACTGGTACGCCAGCGTCGAGCAATCCACGACGTTTCAACCATACCAACGCAAGCACGATGCGGTTCCAGAAGAGCTCGACGACCTGCTCGGGCAATGCTTGCGCTGCTACCAGCAACTGCACGCCGTTCGACTGCGTTGAAATCGATCGACTGCGCGCATGCCAACGCCCAGGCATGGCCATGCCTGGGCGTTGAGGCGAATCATTTCAAAGCGGCAGAGCCTCAGCCGCCCGGAGTCTGCGTGGTCTTCTCTTCGGTGACCGTGCGGTCGCCATCAGCGTCTTCCGTGACTGTCTTCTCCTTGGTCTTCACCGTGCCGTCATCCTTGATTTGCGTCTCCTTTGTGTGTGCGACTTCCTTCTCGCATCCGCCGGCGAAAGCCATGAACGCGGCCAGGCCAAGCAGAGCGACGATCAATCGTGTCGGACTTCTGGTGTGAGTCATCATGACAGGCTCCTTTCGTACGGCTGCGCGGAAAGCAAGGCCAACAGCGTGGCTTGAACGCATGCGCGGCAAGGCCTACTCGCCGCCAGTGGCAGCCCTGCACATCAATACGAAACGCCACAAGCGCAAGACCTAAGTACATGGCAGTATTCGCTTCTGCTTGCCATTACACTGCGATGCATGCAGCAGAAGTTCGATGAGCGCAATCGCTCGCTTGTGTTCAACATCAACGGCAGGTTGCTGCCGCGCGATCAAGCGGGTGTCTCACCGTTCGATTCGGTGGTGCAGGGCGGCGACGCCGTGTGGGAAGGCTTGCGCGTGTATGGCGGGCGCATCTTCAAACTCGACGAGCATCTCGACCGCCTGCGCGACTCCGCCAAAGCGCTGGCATTCGCGTCGATTCCCACGCACGAGGCGATCGTCGCCGAAATCCGCAAGACGCTGCGCGCCAACAACATGAGCGACGGCGTGCACATCCGTCTGACGTTGACGCGCGGCGTGAAGATCACCAGCGGCATGGACCCGCGGCTGAATCAGTCTGGCCCCACGCTGATCGTCCTCGCCGAGTTTAAGCCACCTGTCTACGACAAGGGCGGCCTGTCGCTCATCACGTCGTCAGTGCGAAGGTTCCCTCCCGATTGCATGG
>CAZCGB010000283.1:0-4649 GCA_964498045.1 uncultured Isosphaeraceae bacterium | reverse complement strand
GGCGTCAACGTGCCCGGCGAAGGCCAGACCGGCCTCATCACCTATATGCGAACCGACTCGACGCATCTCTCCGGAGAGGCGCTCAACGAAGTTCGCGGCTTCGTCAAGAAAACCTACGGCGACAAATACCTCCCCGAGAAGCCCAACTTCTACGGTTCAACCAACGAGTCCGCCCAGGAAGCCCACGAAGCCATCCGCCCCACCGATGTCAATCGCCATCCCGACAAACTCGAAGGCGCCCTCACCGCTGACCAGGCCCGGCTGTACCGCCTGATCTGGAACCGCTTCGTCAGTTGCCAAATGGTTGCCGCGCAATGGGATTCGACGACGGTCTTGATGGAGCGCAGCGACAAACCCACAGGCGCGGTGTTGAAAACCACCGGCCGCGTACTCGTGTTCGAAGGCTTCTATCGCGCGACGGGCATTCCCACTGCGAGCGATGAGCAGACGCTGCCCGAGTTCAAGGAAAAGCAAACGCTCGCGCCGTTCGGTGTGGAGGTGGAACAGACCTTCACCTCTCCACCGCCGCGCTACAGCGAAGCGAGCCTGATCAAGAAGCTGGAAGAGGAAGGCATCGGCCGGCCTTCGACGTACGCATCGATCATCAACGTGATTCAGGATCGCGAATACGTCGAGCAGATCGATCGCCGGTTCTTCGCCACGCCCATGGGCGAGGTCGTCACCGAGAAGCTCATCGAAGCCTTCCCGCAACTGCTCGACGTCGGCTACACGCGATTGATGGAGAAGGAGCTCGACCAGGTCGCCTATCACGACATGGACTGGATCGACATGCTCACCGAGTTCTACGGCCCGTTCGTCGACGCGCTCGAGCATGCGCACGAGAACATGAAGCACGCCAAGGCCGAGACCCAGCCGGCGCGCTACGCCTGCCCCAAGTGCGGCAGCAAGACCGTCTACCGCTTCGGCAAGAACGGCATGTTCCTCTCCTGCAGCACGTACCCGGCCTGCGATTACGCCGCGCCCATCGACCGCGAAGGCCATCCCATGCTGCCCGAGCGTGTCAACGTCGCCTGCCCGGAAGACGGCTCGCCCATGATCCTCCGCACCGGCCGCTTCGGAAAGTTTCTCGCCAGCGTGAACTATCCCGAGATCAAGACGGTCGTGAACCTCGACAAAAAGGAACAGATCAAGTACCCCTCGCCCAAGGCCCTCAAGATTGAAGAGTTGAAATGCGAGAAGTGCGGCAGCGCGATGAACCTCCGCCGCGGCAAGCGCGGGCCGTGGCTGGGCTGCTCGTCGTTCCCCAAGTGCAAAGGCCGCATGCCCTTCACGAAGTTGGAAGAGCCCGTGCAGGCGAAACTCATCAAGGCCCTGGAAGAGCACGAAGTGAGCAACCCGCAGATCATCGTGAAGGACCTCAGCGGCAAGCAGATCCCCGAAGGCACGCCCATCGCCGACCTCACCGTCGCAGGCGGCGTGCAGGAACTGGCGATCCACCCCGACGCGGCGAACGAGCAGCAGCGCGACAAGGCGGCGTGAGCGTGATGAAGCGTATTGCGGGGGTCTGTACGCTGGAGACGCGAGGTGAGTTCAAATGCTCCGAGTGCTTGGCATCATCGTGATTGTTGCATTCGCGGCGTGGCTGCTTGCAATATTGTGGCGTCGATTCCACATCGCGCCGACCAGGCGGGCGATGAAACAGGCCGCCCGCAATCCCGAATCCATGCGCGACGTCGCCAGACGCATCGCGCGCAAGACTGAAATCAAACCCCCGGCCGATCCTGACTCGGACTACATTCGGGACCTTGTCGAGAGGCTTCTGGATGAAGACGACCGTGAGATGGTATTTCCTCGCCAGCAACTGCAACAGATCGGCGCGCCGGCCGAGTCGTTCTTGCTCGTGGCGCTCAACGATCCGCGCTACAAGCGGCAGTCACCCAACCGCGATTCTCGGCGCGACTCGCCTTACGAACAGGTCGTCGAATTGCTCGCCGCGATCGGCAGCAACCCGCTGCTTCCACATCTTGAGCCGTTGCTCGACTCTCCCGATGAGGACCTCCGGACTCTGGCTTCTCTGAACATCGCGCACGTCGCCGCCGATGCGTCCGTTCCGCTGGTGCTGAAAGCGCTCAAGCACGCGGACGAACAGGTGCGCAAGTATGCGATCATGGGAATCGGTTGGGCGCTCGATTCCGGTCACGCAACGCCGTCCTTCCTGCATGCGATGTTCGATGCTCTGGTTCCAATCGCCGCAGGGGAGGACCCGCCTGGCGATTACCATGCTCCAGAGTACATGATCAGAATCGATCGCAGTCGCGCGACCTCAATGCTGGGCACCGATCGTTTCCTCCACCTTGAGGGTGGATCGCTTAATGATGTACTGCACATGATGCAGAAACACAGAATTCCAGTCGATCGAGAACGGTTGTGGGCGATTCTGGAACACGCCAAGCCGAGGTTTAAGGAGTATCCATGGGAGGACATCTATGGCGATTGCCTGCTCATGCTTGCGGAGTCGGCGGACGCGCGCATCCTGGAAGAATTGGAACATGCTCTCGACGCAAATCTCAAGTATGGCCGCATCGACGCCGCGAACGCACTCCTTCGCATCCAGCGCCTGCCAAGTCTGGACACGTTGACTGAGGCATTGTGGAATCGTGAGTTTGCCAGCCTTTCCACGCCGCAACGCCGGCTGCTCGCATTGCGAGAGGTCGAGGGCGAAGTCAGCAATGGCGGTTACAGCCAGTACTTCTTCAATTCCGCCGGAGATCACTGGCCAGCGGCACTGGAAGCAGCTCGGAGCCTTGACGCGAAGCACATCGCATCGCAAATCGAACGCGCTGCCGCCGTGTTCGGACGCAAGGGGCCATCGTTGGACAACGAAAGGCGAAGAAGTCAGTACGGCCGCATTTCAGACTCGACGGAGAAAACGCTCGACGACTTGAGCAGCGAGTTCTACAAGGATCACGACCGCCTGCACGCCCTCTTGGCGCGGTACGTGATCTCGAATCGCGCGGAGTTTGATGGACTGGCGTCGCCTGCGAGTACGTCATCATCGAAGTCTCGATAACGGCGCATCCCCAGAACATCGCCGGCGGCGTGCAGGAACTGGCGATCCATCCCGATGCGGTGCTCGCTGAAAAAGCCGCATAGCGCGCAGCGCCGATTCGCTTCATCTCGTGTGATCAGATCTGAGTTGTGGTTCAGGCGGTTGTGAGCATGCCGCGGTTGCGAATTCGCCGGGTGATCACCAATGCGACAACGACGATCGCGAGCACAACGACCTGGCCAGGAATCAGCGCGTATGCGAACGGGCCCACGTGCACCCCGGTTTGCGGATCGTAGATGAAGAGCGCCATCGGCCAGCCGATGTTGAAGACATGGCGGCCGGGATCACTGCCCGTATAGCGAAAATGCGGCGGCCCATGGTGCGGGAAAAAATCCAACACGAGGATCGCGGCAATCAACAGGCTGACGAACCATCGCATGATCGAAGTGTAAGCGCAGAGCGCACGTGTTTGCGCAGTCTCGATTCATGAAGGACTCAAAATCGAAACGCCGCGCCCAGAGCGATGTACTTCATGTCCTCGAAGTTCGTGCCGAGTTCCAGGAAGAGATCGATGTTGGAGTTGATCGACGCCTGGCCGCCGAAGACGATGTTCCAGGGGTTCGCCGGGCTTTGATCAGCCTGGAAGGCCACGCTGCCCACGCCGGGAACCTGCACGGTGGATGACGCCACCGATGCGGTGTTCCAGTACGCCCCGCCTGTCCAGAGGCGCACGGGATTGCCCTGGATCTTGCCGTTCCAGCCGACGCGCAACGTGGAGATGTTGGCGCGGAAGGCGTCGTCGAATCCCAGATCGACCTGCGACCAGTTGGTGTCGAACGACGCGAAGACTTCCTTGTACCCGGCTGCGAGCGTGACGCCGAAGCCGCCGACGAATCCATCGAGCTTGGTGTCGGCCTTCAGCGGAAACGAAAGCGTGCCGGGTCCGGGGCCGGGTGTGTTGACGGTGACCTCGCCCTTGGTGGTGGTCTCGTTGTCCACATAGCCCAGCATGGCGTAGACGTTAAGGAACGGAAAGATGAACGCATCAAAACGCGTGACAGCGACGTTGACGTGGCTGCGCGAGCCAAGGTTGATGAAGTTGTCGACGTTCTGAAGCGGCGCGCCGTTGATGCCCACCTGGATGTTGTCGACTTTGATGTCGCGCTCCACATACGTGTAGACGGCGCCGACGCCGAACGGCAGCGGAATTTCGTACCCGGCTTCGCGGGCCTTGTCGCCCCAGATGGGCAGGCCGAAGTGGCTGTTGTCATCGGCCCCCATGAAGCTGAGCCTGAAGATGGAAGAAGAGTCCTCGGGCGTGAACTCGCGCAGCAACTCGTTCTCCTGGAGCAGGTTCGCCTCAGCTTGCAGCACCGCGCTGTCGATCTGCGGAAACTCCTGCGCATGCGCGATCAGACATGTGCAGAAGACGCTGCACATCGCCACAGGCGTCCTGATGTACTTGAGCATGCACCGCCATGGTACCTGATGCGGCGCAATGACGTCTGCGGCAGCCGCGGATACGCTTGGTCGCCTGGCGATCCTGCACGCACCCTTGTCACACACAAAGGAATTCACGTGAATCCCGCCCCGATCTTCGAGTGCTTCTCCGCCTATCAGAAGACCGCCGCCATGCAGG
>CAZCGB010000282.1:0-4651 GCA_964498045.1 uncultured Isosphaeraceae bacterium | reverse complement strand
AGCCGATACGTCGGCCCGACGCTGGTGATTCGCCTGCGGCAGAGAATCGGTGAGGCGGAGCTTGCGTCGCTCAACACCGAATTCAGCGATCTGGTGAAGTCAGGCCGGATTGAGCAGGTGGCCGCGCTCGAGGGCGAGCAGGATCACCTGGAGCTGCCGCGACTGGCCTTCCTGCACACGCGCAGCAAGTTCGGAAGGCTGCGCATGCTGATTGACCGCATCAACAGCCTTCCAACCGCGAAGTTGGCGCATGCGCCGAATCCTCACTGATGTTGGACCCGCGACGCGCCCGACCACGAATCAGAAACAGGGCATGCCATTTGTGCGGCTGACGTTGGCCGATACGATGGCGTGCTGGCTCGCTGCAGAAACACCGTTCATGAGAGCTTTCATCGCCATTGCCATCTCTTCGATCATGCTGAGCGGGTGCGCATCTGGATCGAAAGACGGGAAACAGGCGCAGTCGTCCGCGACCGATGCGCCCGGCCACGTCACGCTGCCCTCTCCGGATGAGCTGCGCGAACGGCTGACCGGCACGAACAACGGATTGGAAATCCGTCGATGGACGGTGCTCGATGGCGGCAACACCGCCCTGAATGTCATCGCACAGCACGCCGAAGGCGCTGCCGCAGACCAAGCCGCCACTGAACGCCTGCGCCAGAACGGTCTGCGGTTCGTGCGCGTGCCCGCGGCTGATGTCGATGTGATCGTGGGTGAGCTTGGCGGGGCGACGATGGATCGGAACGAGTGGCATGGCCAGGTGCTCGACTGGCGTTCGCTGCGCGAGCAGCAGATCGACGGACGCGGAATGGCTGTCGCGATCGATGGGCGCGTGCGCCGCTTTGATCGAGGCGAGTTCCGGCTTCTGGTGCGGTCCTGGACGGTGATGATGGAGGAAGGCCCGAATCTGCACGTCGAAATCCTGCCCCAGCATCGGCTTCCGCAGGTCAACAACATGCGACGGCTTCTCGGCGAAAAACCTGAAGACGCCGGCGAGGCGTTCGCCAGCATCGCGCTTGACCTGCAGTTGCAATCCGGCTTCGCGTATGTGCTGGTCAGCGAGTCGCCGACGATTGATTGGCCGCAGTTGGACACCCTTGCCCCGGCGGTGGCCCGTGGCATGGCGACGACGAGTGACGTCATCGAGCCAAGCGCGCCGGCAGCGGCTCCGCCGACGACAGCAACTCGACCTCGCATCGGACCCGACGATTCGGTCGGCCCCGAAGCCGGCGCGCCGCGCACGTTGGGCGAAGTGCTCCTGCCGGTGAACAACAATCCGCCGGCACGTGAGATCCTCGTCTTTGTCCCCAAGATTCCCGAGGAGCTCTTCCCTCCTGTGTATGAGAGCGATTTGCACACGCGCGCTGGTCAGGGCTCCACGCCCGCACGCCGCGAATCGGAGGGTGGAAACGGACAATGACCACAGCGGCCCCCAATCAGAACCCGACGCTGGCCCGGCGTGCCCGCTGGCCCATGCGCCGTCGTGCATTTCACCGTCGCCGGCGTCGCATGCCTTCGATGAGCGTACTGCCCACGCTGTGCACGCTGGGCAACCTCATCTGCGGTTTCGCGGCCATCCACTACGCGGCCCGTGAACCCAACGTGCGCGTGCTGTGGCAGGATTGGACGCCGCTGACCATGGCTGGCGCCTTGATCTTCTTCGGGATGCTGCTGGATGCGATCGACGGCTCGCTTGCGCGACTGACGCGCTCGAACTCCGAACTCGGTGCGCAACTCGATTCGCTCGCCGACGTTGTGACCTTCGGTGTCGCGCCGGCGTTCATGACCATTCGGCTGGTGGCGAATCATCTCGGCGGCGAAGGATGGATCATCGGTCCCGAGGCCGACAACATCATGGGCAAGGTCATCTGGGGCATGTCAGCCGTCTACGTTTCCTGTGCTGCGCTCCGCCTCGCCAGATTCAACGTCGAGATGGACAAGGCCCAGGTGAACGACCACAGCCTCTTCCGCGGGCTTCCTTCGCCCGGTGCGGCAGGATGCGTGGCGAGCCTGGTGATCCTGCATCAACACCTGATGGTCGTGCGTTTCGCCGGCGATGTGCCGCTGGTGTATGTGCAGGCGGCCGCCCTGGGCATTCCCGCGATCATGTTGCTCTGCGCGTTCGGCATGGTCAGCGACATCCCGTATCTGCACTTCACCAACCGGTTCGTGCGAGGGCCGCGCGACTTCGGATACATCGTGCGCATCGTGGTGGCGCTTGCGTTGGCGATCTGGTGGTTCCAGGTGGTGCTCGCGCTGGCGTTCACCGTCTATGCAATGAGCGGGCCGTTCCGGGTGCTGCTCAGGTACTTCCGCCGCACTCACGGCGAGGGCGCGCACACGTGAGCGGTACGGCCACGCAGGCGTGGGCGATCGCTATTTTCGCACTGGCCGCTTCGCGGGCTTCTTCTTTGTGGCTGGGGCGCTGGCCATCGCATTGACGGCGGGCTTCGCCTTTGGCTTGGCTTTCGACTGGATCGCCAGCAGCGATTGCGCGTCCGCCCGTCGATCGGAAAGGTCATTGAGCAATCCGAGATCGGAGAGATCGAGGGGCTTGGACCTCTCCCAGTCGTGCTTCGCCACCTTGTTCAGCCGCTTGGTGACGTGATGGTCATCGACCTGGATGGCGAGTTCGCGCCGGCTGTCGAAGCTGCCCGGGGCGAGGTTGATCGAGCCGATGATCGCGCGCTTGCCGTCGGCGAGCATCATTTTCGCGTGCAGCTTCAATCCCTTGAGCTTGTGCACCTTGGCGCCGATGTCGCGCAGGATGCGCAGGCCCTCCACACCCTCGACCAGTTTCGCGCTCTTGAGCGTGTGGGCCGGCCTTGCCAGCACGTGGATCTTCACGCCGCGGCTGGCGGCCCGCACCAGGCGTTCGATGATGACTTCGTCCTGATACCTTTCGTTTTGGAGGAACAGCGACTTCTTCGCCGAGTCGATGAACTCGGCAATGCGGTTGCGGCCGTTGAGGTTGCACCAGATCAGGTGCGAGTCTTCGCCCGGATCGAACTTCTTCCTCTTCCAGTCGGCGTCGAAGCAGGCGGCGACCTCCTCGACCTCGTGGCGATGGGCGGTGAGCACGCCGAAGTCGCGCGTCTCGGTGAGGTTCTTCACTTCCCAGTTGAGCGACTGCACGAGAGCGAGTTCATCATCGACGACGAGCGACTTCTCATGCGTGACGTCGAAGGCGGGATTGGTGTCGATGACGTCGATGCCGGCCTTCTTGAGCCTCTTGCGCGTGTCCTCGTTCTCCGCCTCGCCGCTGCGGCGCAGCGGGTTGAGCATGACGCGCACGTTCACGCCGCGCTTGTGCGCGTCGATGACCGAGCCAAGAAGGCCGGGATCGGAGAACACGAACATCTTGATTCGCAACGACGACTTCGCCTCGGCCAGAATCTTCAGGATCGGCTTGGACGTGTCATCGGGCAGGACGATCAGCGAACGGGACATGCATGCCTCCGAGCGAGAGGAAACAATCCATTGAACGACAGAAACACAGAGACGAAGGGAAACTGAGGTTCATTTCACTGCAGCGGCGGGGCCTTCGGTCTGCCCGCGCGAGAGTTCCGCGTACACGCCGTTGCGCTTGATGAGTTCATCGTGCGTGCCTTCCTCGGCCACCACGCCGCCCTTGAGCACCACGATCTTGTGCGCGTCGCGGATTGTGCTCAACCGATGCGCGATGGTGATGACAGTGCGGCCTTCCATCAATCGCTCCAGAGCCTCCATCACCAGCCTCTCCGATTCGGTGTCCAATGCGGCGGTGGGCTCGTCCAGAATCAGGATGGGCGAATTGCGCACCACGGCCCGCGCGATGCCGATGCGCTGCCGCTGGCCTCCCGAGAGCGTCGTGCCGCGCTCGCCCACCATCGTCTCGTACTTGTCGGGCATGCGCGAGATGAACTCGTCAGCATTGGCGAGTTTCGCAGCCTGCTCGATCTCGGCGTCGGTGGCGTCGGGCCGGCCGTAGGCGATGTTCTCGCGCACCGTGCCGCGGAAAAGCGTGGTGTCCTGCAGCACGAACCCGATCTGATCGCGCAGGCCGTGCAGCGTGTATTCGCGGACGTCCACGCCGTCGATGCGGACCACGCCCGCGCTGGGGTCGTAGAAGCGGGGGATGAGGTTGAGGATGGTGGACTTGCCGCCGCCCGTTGGGCCGACGATGCCGATGCGCTGGCCGGGCTTGATGCTCAGGTTCACATCGGTGAGCACCGGCGCCTTCGGGTCATACGCGAAGGCGATCTTCTCAAAGGCGATTTCGCCGCGCAGAGTTCCGGGATGCCTGGCATCGGGCTTCTCGGGGATGATCGTGTCGGTGTCGAGGATGGCGCGGATTCGATCCAGCCCCACCGCGGCCTGCGCGATGACGTTGGTCATCTTCGCCAGGTCCTGCACCGGCTTGAAGAACTTGTTGAGGTAGGCGAGGAACACCGTCAGCGCGCCGACGGTCATCGTGCCGGCGAGGGCGAGCCCGGCTCCTCGCCACAGCACGATCGCCACGCAGATCGCCGTGGTCACCGACACGATGGGCGAGAGCATCGACTTGACCCGCCGCGCCTTGAGAGCGGCGTCGACGGTCGCCCTGCTCGCCACGCCCAGGCGCTGCTCCTCAAGTTCCTGACGGTCATAGGCCTTGACGGCTCGGATGGAT
>CAZCGB010000281.1:0-4662 GCA_964498045.1 uncultured Isosphaeraceae bacterium | reverse complement strand
AGCACGTGCGGAATGGCCTTCCCCTGAATGGGGGTTGGGTTCTCGTATCCGTCGGCGGCGATCGCGCGGAGAATGGGCTCTGCGAGCCCCAATTGATCAAACTTCAAGTTGAATTCGACTTTCGGTTCCGGAGACTTCGGGCGTCCGGCTTCCCTGACCGCCCAATGTCCGTCATCGCTCAGACGCGTCGTGCGTCGTTCAAGCCGTCGGTACCTGGCAGTCGTCCGATGGCATGATCAAACACGTCCACGGATTCATCCAAAGCATAGGCGCGCGAAAGATGGAAATCCATGATGAAGACGGCAGCCGGGAATCTGGGCCGGCGCGAAATGTGCGTGCGCACGGCCGTGATTGTTCAGGGCCCTGCCGCACATTCCGCTTTGGCCCGGCTTGACCGTGGATCGTGAAGTCGTCACTTGCTGGTGGGCATGCCCATCTGGCGCAGCCACATGACGTGCGAGACCACGCCGGACCAGAAGGACTTGTGCTCGTTGTATTTGATGCCGAAGTCGCGACAGGTCTGTTCCACGACGCGCGAGATGCCCGGATAGTTCACGTGCGAGATGCGCGGGAACAGGTGATGCTCGATCTGGAAGTTCAGGCCTCCCAGCAGCCACGCCGCGAGCCTGCTGCGACGGGCGAAGTCGACAGTCGATTCCACCTGGTGGATCGCCCAGGCGTTCTCCATCTGGCCGGTCTCTTCCGAGGGCATGGCGAAGGCGGCGTCCTCGACGCAGTGCGCGAGTTGAAAGACGATGCTCAAGGTGATGCCCAGCACCAGCGCGACGATGCCGTAGTACACCGCGACCACCCAGACCGGGTACAGAAACAGTGGAATGCCGAACGCCAGCGAGAAGAAGATGACCTTGCCGGCGATGAAGATCACCAGGTCCCAGCCCTTGGGGCGGGGGATGGGATGTTCGCAGATCCTGCCGGTGACCAGTTGCTGGAAGTCACCGAAGAGATGCCAGCGCACCGCCATCAGACCGTAGAGGAACCAGATGTAGTAGTGCTGAAGGCGATGGAAGAAGTAGCGCTTCTGATGCGGGGTCATGCGGGCCATGGCGCCGAAGTCGATGTCGGTGTCATGTCCGGTGACGTTGGTGTACGTGTGGTGGAACACGCCGTGCTTCCAGTGCCACATGTACGAACTGCCACCGATGACGTCGAGCGACATGGCCATCAGGCGGTTGACCCATGCCCTGCTGGAGCCGGCGCAGTGGCCGCCGTCGTGCTGGATGTTCAAGCCGACGCCCGCGGTCATCAGTCCCAGGAAGATGGCGGCGGGAATGCCCTGCCACCAAGTCTGGGCGACGAACACCAGGAGGATGTATGACAGGACGAACCCGCCCATCAGCACCGCGGTCTTGAGGTACATCTGCGGGCAGTCGCGCGGCTTGGCGTTCTGCTTCTCGAAGTACTCATCCACGCGCCGGCGGAGTTCAGCCTGAAATCCGCTGCGGCCATGGAACTTCAGACGCTGCCCGGCTTCGGCGGCGAGGTGGGCGATCTTGGGCGCAAATCCCACGGCGACGAAGCCGGCGGTCGATTCATGCGTGGCCGTAGCCGCATGCGCGGGCGGGGGCGGCGGGGGCGGGGCGTCATGTCCGCCGTGGTTCATGGCGGCATTCGTGGCGGCCGATGGCGTGTCAGGGTGGTGGTTGGTCATGCGTCCGTGCTCGCGAGGGAGGCACCAGCGGCCGGCTACGGGGAATCCGTTCGCCCGACTCAGCGGAGGATCGCAAGTGTAGGGCGGCGACTGGGATTGTGCAGCCCGGATTCGGCCGGGTTCAGTGGATTCTTTCGGCGAAAAACCTCCACGCAGACGAGATTGCGGCACGGGGACGGGGCGGGGTCGTGAGGAACTTGAATTGACCGCGGCAGTGCGGGTGAGGGTCGCGCGGTCAGCTCATCTTCTTCGCGACCTCATCGCGCAACTGGTGAAGCTGCGCGAGCGTGCCGTGCTTGGCGCACCAGGACTCGAGATAGGGCCAATCCAAGGATTCTTGCTGAACAGAGAGGAAGTTGGTCACGTCATCGACATCCTTGCTTCGCCGGCCGGATTTGGACCACCGGAGTTTCTGAATGACCGCGTCTTCGGGTGTCGGCAGCCACGATTCCTTTCCAAGGACGCGCGCGGCGGCGACGGGAGAACCGGAGTTGGTCATGGGCGTCACTCGAAAGGTCAAAGAGTTCGATTGAAAAGTCGGAATCACGATGCTTCAACACCGTCTTGCCGGTCATCGAGATCGTCTCGAAACTCATCCGCGGATCGAGTTCGAAGATCGGCGCGACCGCTCGAATAACCGAATCCAATTGGGCGGCCGAGGTTTCGATGACGAAGTCGGCGTCCTTCGTGGATCGAACGATGCCATACACGTTGCTCGAAAGCGAGCCCGTCACCATGTACCGCGATCCGCTGGCGTTCAGGGCGTCGATCATCAACCCCACGATCTCCGGCGTCGTCACTCCGCATCCTCCAGTCGCCGTGCGATCGCGAATCGTTCAGACATCATGCGGCGCACCTGCCGCGCATCCGCGTCGGGATGCTGCATGCGGATACCGTCGCGCATGAGGCCGCAGCCGAAGTCGAAAAGCTCGAGTCCATCGCGAAACTCTTCCTCGATCGTCGCCTTCCGCGCACAATCAACCTTGTCGCGTATAGATCGATCGGATGAGTTCGTCGCTCGGCTCCATGCCCAATCCTATTCCCGCGAGGCGAAGGGGACGGCGGCATCACCGTCCGCCCAGCAACTGCTCCGGATTCTCCAGCATCTTCACCACGGTGTTCAGGAATCGCGCGCCTTCCGCGCCATCCACCACGCGGTGATCGCAACTCGCGCTCAAAGGCAGCACTAGCCCGGCGTAGATCGTGCCGTTCTTCGCCAAGACTTTTTCTTTCGCGCGGCCGGCGGCGAGGATGCCCACCTCCGGATAGTTGATGATGGGCGTGGCGAACATGCCGCCGTAGCTGCCCACGTTGGAGATCGTAAACGTGCCGCCCATCAGGTTCTCGCGCGGAACCGTCCGGTTGCGGCACTGCAGCGCAAGGTCGGTCGTCATGTCGCCCAGTTGCACGACACTGAGTTTGTCGGCGTTGCGAATGACCGGCACCATCAGGCCGTGATCGGTGTCCACCGCGCAGCCGAGGTTGATCGCGGCGCGGTTGATGATCTCGCTCGCAGCATCATCCACGTTGGCGTTCAGCGAGGGATGCTGCTTGAGCGCCTTGCACACCGCGAGCATGACGAACGGCAGGAAACTCAACTTGCGGCCGAGCACCGCCGCGTATTCCTTGCGCTTGCGATCGAGAGCCGTCACGTCGGCTTCATCCACCACCGTGAAATGCACGGCCGTGCGGATCGAATGCGACAGCGCCTCGGCGATCTTGCGGCGCACGCCTCGGAACGGGATGCGCGTGTCGGAGGCTTCGACGGCGAGAGGCGCGCGGGCGGATGTCGCGCCGTCCTCCGTTGCGGAGCGCGCCGCCGCTTGCGGCTTAGCCGGCCTCGTCGCCGGAGCCACATCCGTCGCATTCAGGATGTCGGAAGCCGTGACGCGCCCGCCCCGGCCGCTGCCTTCCACGCGATTGATGTCGATGCCGGCCTCGCGCGCGATGCGGCGGACGGCGGGCGTGGCGAGCGCTTTGCCGTTCGCGCTGCCGTTTGATTGCGTGGGGGCGGGCTTGCGCGTGAAGCGGTCGGGGATGGTGAGCGTGCCGCCGACGGAGCCGACGACGGTGCCGGCGTCCTCGCGCTCTGCGGAGTCGGCTTTCGCTGCCGCTGCGGGGGCGGACTTCGCGCTCGAACCCGGGGCGGCGCTGCGCTGTGCCCCGGTTTGGCTCGCGGGTTGCGCGCCGGCTCCGGCCCCCACGTTGTAGGTCACGAGGATCGAGCCGACGTTGATGATGTCACCTTCCTTGCCCTTCAATTCCTTGATCACGCCGGCCCAAGGACTCGGCACCTCCACCAGCGCCTTGTCGGTCTCCATCTCGGCCATGGTCTGGTGCTCGGCCACGCGCTCGCCGGGCTTGACGCGCCACTTGATGAGTTCGGCCTCATGCACGCCCTCGCCCAGGTCGGGCAGGATGAAGTGCGACTTGTCCGCTGGTTGTTTGGTTCCGGCCATGTGGATTCACCGCAGGGAAAGCAGGATCAATACGCCGCCAGTTCCTCGATCGCCTTGCCGATGCGCGGCGCGTCGGGCAGGTACTCCAATTCCAACTTGTAATACGGCATGATCGTGTCGAAGCCCGTCACGCGCTGGATCGGCGCCTCCAGATGCAGGAAGCACTTCTCCATAATGCGGCTGGCGATCTCCGCACCCATGCCGGCCGTCAACGGCGCTTCGTGCACGATGATCGCACGGCCGGTCTTCTTCACGCTGGCGACGATCGTGTCGGTGTCCAGCGGCGAGATCGTCCGCAGGTCGATGAGTTCGATCGAGCGGCCGGACTTCTCGATGGCCTGCATGCACTGAATGACGCTCGCACCCCAGGAGATGATGGTCATGTCATCGCCTTCGGTCACGATGCGGGCCGGGCCGATGGGCACGGTGTATTCGTCTTCCGGCACTTCCTCGCGGAAGGCGCGGTAGATGCGCTTGGGCTCGAAGAAAATCACCGGATCGGGATCGCGGATGGCGGAAATCAGCAGACCCTTC
>CAZCGB010000280.1:0-4666 GCA_964498045.1 uncultured Isosphaeraceae bacterium | reverse complement strand
GATGCGCTCGAGGTGGTCCCACATGGCGCGGAGACGCGGATAGGTGTATTCGAGCTGCGCGATCTCGACCTGGAGTTTCGCCGCGGCGGTCGTGGCGCGGTTGGCGAAGATGTCGAGGATCAACTCGCTGCGATCGATGATCTTGCAGGAGGTCTCCTCCTCAAGATTGCGGATCTGCGAGGGTGAAAGCTCATTGTCGAAGATGACCAGCGTCGCCTCATGGGCTTTGATGAGCGCGGCGAGTTCTTCGATCTTGCCCTTGCCGATGTAGCCGTGGCCGTCGGGCTTGGGGCGGCGTTGATGCATTTCCGCGACGATTTCCGCGCCGGCGGTCTTCGCAAGCTCCCGAATCTCGCTGAACGGATCGACCGGGTCTTCGTAGCGATCAGGCAGGGCCACCACCACAAGCACGGCTCGTTCCGACGCCACCCTGAGTTCATCGCGCGTGCTGAGCATTTTGGCCATGTGGAGACAATAGTAGCCTGATGCCTCGCGTTTGATGCCTGAACACATCGGAACGCTGCACCGAATCTCGCTCTCGCGAATATCATCTGACGCCCTCACCTTCCTTTCATGGAGCTGCCTCGTGCGCTTGAAAAAGATCATCGCTCCCACATTGCTCGCCCTGCTCGGCGTCGGCCTGCTCGCGCAACTGCCCGCCGCCATCGCCCAGCGCGCCGGCGAGTACGACTTCTTCGATCCGATCATCGACATCCGGCACATACTGCAGGACAACTACGCCGACGAGTCGAAGATCGACGACGCGAAGATGAAGACCGCGATGATCGACGGCATGATCGACACGCTGGGCGATCCGCACACCATCTATGTCCCGCCCGCCGACAAGGCCGAGTTCGACAAGGACCTGCGCGGCACGTACGTCGGCATCGGCTGCGAAGTGAACATCATCGACCATTACCTCACCATCATCTCGCCGATGGACGGCTCGCCCGCCCTGGCGGCCGGCGTGATGGCTGGAGACATCGTGCTGGAGATCGAAGGGCAGCCGACGCTCGACAAACCAGTTGATCAGTGCATCGACATGCTCATGGGCGAGCCGGGCACGCCGGTCAAGATCAAGGTGCGGCACCTCGATGGAAAGGAACAGGAACTCTCCATCGTTCGCGGCCACATCACCACGCGCACGGTGCGCGGCCTCTTCCGCATGGGCGAAGGTTGGAGCTACTGCATCGATCCCAACCTCGGCCTCACGTATGTCCGCATCACGCAGTTCAATGAAGACACAGCTGACGAACTCCTCGCGGCGCTCAACAGCGTCAAGGAAACCGGACTCAATGGCCTGATCCTCGATTTGCGCGATAATCCGGGCGGATCACTGGAGACCGCTGTCGCCGTGAGCGATCTTTTCCTCGATGGCGGAACTATCGTGAGCATGCGCCCGCGCCCCGGTCGAGGCGATGAGAAGGTCTACAGCGCGCGGCAGGAAGGGACGCTGCCGAACTTCCCAATGATCGTCCTGGTCAACGGTCAGTCGGCGTCAGCCAGCGAGATCGTCTCGGGCGCGCTGCAGCAGAACGGCCGCGCAAAGGTCATGGGCACGCGCTCGTATGGCAAGGGCAGCGTACAGGAGGTGCGCGAACTCGACTACAACCGTGGAACCTTGAAATACACGATGGCGCTGTACTACCTGCCCAACGGCCGCAACATCAATCGTTCGACCGACAGCACCGTCTGGGGCGTCGATCCCGATCCGGGCATGGTCGTTGCGATGAGTGATGAGGACTACATCGACATGCTTCGCGCCCGGCGCGAATTCGAGGTCATCAAGGCCCTCGATCCAAATCGTCCGCAATGCGGCGATCCGACGTGGGTGCGCACAAACCTGAAGGATGAGCAACTCGCCAAGGCCGTGGAAGCGATGGAAACGCGGGTGAAGGACGGCGAGTGGCCGAACGTCGGCGGCGACAACGCCGGCGAAGTCGCGTTCGACGTGGAACTGCACCGCGCGCTGGAGGCCCGAAGCCGCATGCTGGAGCAGTTGAGCGGCGTTGAGAAGCGCATTGGCGAACTGCACGGACTCGCCGCCGAAGTCGGCAAGCCTCCGCTTCTGCCGGGCGATGTCGACCTTCGCGCCGGAACGATCACGGTGAAGGACAAGCTCGGCAACGTGATCGGCACCTACAAGATCGACGGCGGCAACCTGGAGGTCGCGCTGGACTCCATGCAGTTGACGCCTGTCAATTGAATTGGGTCGGCATCGCGTCCGCACAGTCGGGAAGCCGCCGCCTGGTCACACGTGCGATCCTGCTCGATCGGAATGCCGCAACCAACGATCATCCTTGGCCTTGAAACAAGTTGCGATGAGACAGCCGCCGCAGTCGTGCGCGATGGCGTGCACGTACTGTCGAACGTGATTGCGACCCAGCACGACCTGCATGCGCGTTACGCGGGCGTGGTGCCGGAAGTGGCCAGCCGCGCGCACCTGGAGCGATTGACGCCGGTGGTGCGCGAAGCGGTCGCAAACGCCGGCTTAACGCTCTTCGAAGTCGATGCGATCGCGGTCGGGAATCGGCCTGGCTTGATCGGCTCGCTGCTGGTGGGCGTCAGCGCAGCGAAGGCGCTCGCATGGTCGTTGAACATCCCGATCGTCGGCGTCGATCATGTCCTGGCGCACCTTCACGCGGGATTGCTCGAAGCGCGTCCCATCCAATATCCAGCGATCGGGCTCGTGGTCTCCGGCGGTCATACCTCATTGTTCCTGCTTGAGTCGCCAACCAACATTCGCGTGCTTGGCCGCACGATTGACGATGCGGTCGGAGAAGCCTACGACAAGGCTGCGACGATTCTCGAACTAGGCTACCCGGGAGGTCCGCTGCTCGATCGCCTCGCGCAGACCGGCGACGATCGAGCCGTGGACTTTCCGGTCACAGTGCTTTCGCCGGACTCGCTCGATTTCTCCTTCAGCGGGCTGAAGACCGCTGTGCTGTATGAAGTGCGCGGGCACCCGGTCGGCCGCGGGGCGAACACCAGATATGAACGCGATGTGTCCCTGCTCACGCCTCAGCGCAAGGCTGATCTCGCTGCGTCGTTCCAGCGTGCGGCCGTACGCGCAGTGATGAAGAAACTCGGCCGAGCGCGAGAGCGGCATCCGCAAGCGAGATCTCTGCTGGTCGGCGGCGGCGTCTGCGCGAACAGCCGCCTTCGCGCTGAGTTGACGGGTTTCGCCGAAGAATGCGCCATGGACGTTCGCCTTCCGCGAATGGAGTATTGTCTGGACAATGCAGCGATGATCGCCGGCGCCGCGTATGCCCGCGCTCTCGCCGGCGAATACAGCGACTGGACATTGAGCGCGCATCCGCAGTCCGCTCTCGTGTGAAAACTGCGGCGAAGACCTACCATCCGGCCATGAATCTGGATCTCGACCTTCATCGCCTGTTCGCGTACGAATTCTGGGCCGATCGCGAAGCGCTTGAAGCGCTGCGCCGCGCGGGCGACAAGGCCCCGCCTCGCGCATTGGCGATCATGAACCACATCCTCGCCGCAGCGGAGCTCTGGCTCACACGATTCACTGGCGAGAAGATCAAGATCGACGTCTGGCCGAAACTCTCGATTGCTGAGATGGCTGATCGAATCACGCGCCTTGACGCATCGTGGCGGACATGCATCGACGGCATGACATCCGCCGGCCTTGAGCAGCCGGTCAGCTACGTCAACAGCCTGGGCGAATCCTGGACCAGCAGCGCCCGCGACATTCTCACGCACATCCCCATTCATGCGGCATATCACCGCGGGCAGATCGCGATTCTGCTGGGGCACAATCATCAGAAGCCGGCGTACACGGATTTCATCCATGCGTCGCGCCAGCGGTTCATCTGAACGTCGTCGATTACACTTCGATCATGATTCATCTGACCCCGCATGAATGCCGCGCGCTCGGCGTGCTGGTGGAGAAGGCGCAGACGACGCCGCAGCAATATCCGCTCACGCTCAATGCGCTGACCTTTGGCTGCAATCAGAAGAACAACCGCGAACCCTTGATGGAATTGACCGATGAGCAGGCCCAGGCCGCACTCGACGGCCTGCGGCACAAGGGACTGGCGCGGGAGGTGATGCTCTCAGGCTCGCGCGTCGAGAAGTTCCGACATGTCGCGCGCGAGACGCTGGAGATCGACACCCGCGAACTGGTGATACTCGCCGAGCTGATGATGCGCGGCCCGCAGACCATCGGCGAATTGCGCAACCGCGCCTCGCGCATGCACGCGCTGGAAACTACTGATGTAGTGAAGAACATCCTCGAGGGCCTGATGTCACGGTCAGAGCCGTTTGTGAAGGAGTTGCCGCCAGCTCCGGGTGATCGCGCCCCGCGCTTCATGCAGTTGCTTTGTCCCGAGGCGCATCCGATCGATGCCGCGCCATCGCGGAATGCGTCGTCTTCGTCCTCCATAGCCGCTTCCGCGCCGTCGAGCGAACTGTTGCATCGCATCGAATCACTCGAGCGCGACATGGCCCACATCAAACAAGTGATCGCGCAGTTGGGCGGCTGACGGGCATACGATCCTCCGCCCCCCACGCATGACCGCTCCGCTTCAAACCCCCGTGCCCGCACATCGGCCGACCATCGGCATCACGATGGGCGATCCCGCCGGCATCGGGCCGGAGGTCGTCATCAAAGCCCTCGCTGATCGCAGCCTGCGCAAGCGCGCCC
>CAZCGB010000279.1:0-4683 GCA_964498045.1 uncultured Isosphaeraceae bacterium | reverse complement strand
GCGCGGTGCGCGAGCCGAGCGTGCCGTCGATGAACGTCTTGCAGCCGATGATGCGCAGGTGGTCATCCTCCGGTTCGGCCAGCGCGCGGTTGATCGGCAGCGACTTGAGCCACTCCTCGAATCGCTCGTTCATCGGACGATCGAGCAGCGTGATCCGGTGCCGCAGCGTCAGGCGATCGCGCAGCGGCAGGTACGCATCGCGCAGATCCGCGGCATACTCCATCGAGCCAACCGAAGTCAGGCCAAGTGCATGCGCGTGCTTCTGCGCCGCAAGCAGGCAGTCGCGCTTGGCTTGCACGGCGAGTTCGGGCACGAGTGGATTCACCAGTTCCCATGCCGCGGCTTCGACCATCAACCCTGTGGGTTCGCCGCTGCGGGGATCTCGCTCGATGCGCCCTCCAAGCGGATCGGCACGCGCATGAGCACCGATCATTTCCAGCACCTCTTCATTGACGACGACTGCGTGCATGTCCATGCGGTAGCACACGGTCGGCCTTTCGCGCGCCGACGCCAGCCAACGTGCGTCGGGCATGGCGTGATCGGACCAATTCTCCTGGGACCAGCCGCGGCCGATCAACCAACGATCGGGCGGGAGTTGTGCGTGTGCGTTCTCAATGACGGCTTCGAATTCGCTGCGCGACTTGACGCCGGAAAGATCGAATTCCGTCAGCGATTGTCCGCCCTTGAGCAGGTGCAGGTGGCTGTCGATCAATCCCGGAATGATGACACGGCCACGGCCATCGATCGTGTGGATCGGGCCGTTACTCCTGAAATCGTCCTGCATTGCGGCGATTCGTCCATCGCAAATGTGCATGCCGCTTGCCCATGGCCGGTTGGAATCGCCAGTCCAGATGCGGGCATTGAGAACTTGCAGCGATGCGGCCATGATGGGATACAGTATCGCGGTGGATCCCCGTCAGCGGAGCATGTGATTGCATCGTCGATTCCGCCCGGTTTGGCCTTGAAAGGAACACGTCAATGATGAAACGACACTCTTTTCCCGTCGCGTCAATGCTCTCATGCACAATCGTCGCCTGCGCGTGGCTTTGTGTCGCTGGCTGCGAGAAGGAATCCGGTCCGGGCCCGAGTCAGCCTGCTCCGCGCACTCCGAACAAGAAGACAACGGGTGATGGCGAGATGACTCCTGAACAGGCTGCGGCGACGCCGGAGCTTCCGCGTCGCCCAATGCCCAGCACGCCTTCGCCAGCTCCTGGACCGGATTCCGGCGTGGCCGGCGGCGGAACCGCGCCGAGTGCGCCGCCAGCGCTCTCTCAGCCTGCTGATGATCCGTCAGTCGCGAGTTTCGCGGGGCTTGCCGCACCGAAGCCGGCAACCTGGCAATATCGCGCGCCGGCCGCCACGAGCACCATGCGCGTGGCGGAGTACACCGTGCCTGGGGTCGAAGGCTCCGACCAGGCGCAGATCGTCGTCTATCAATTCCCCGGTGGCGGCTCGGCCGAGGCGAACATTGATCGTTGGAAGACGCAATTTCGTCACGCCGATGGTTCGGAAGTCGTGGCCAAGACGGAATCGATGGTCGCCGACGGCATGAACATCACCATTGCCGAGTTGCGGGGCGAATACCGCGGCATGGGCAAGAGTGAATTTGCGCCGGATCAGATCCTGCTCGCAGGCATGATTGAAACCGACGGCAATCCGGTGTTCGTGCAATTGGTCGGCCCGAGCAAGACAGTCGAAGCAAATCGCGATGCATTCATGGTCATGATGCGCGGCATCAAGAAAAACGATCCAATGAAATAGCTCTTCGTGCCACTCGAACAGACAGGCACACCCCTTGACCTGTCGAGCGATGGGGACACTCGACCGACATCTTCAATCAACCTGCTCCCAGGAATCGCTGATGAAACCGAATGTGTTGCTCGTCACTTCAATGTTCGCTGTGCTTGTCGCGTGCCTGGCCGCGTGGACGCCCGCGACGGGTGAATTCCCCGATGACTATTACTTCTATGCTGAAAAGCGGCCGCAGCCGCTTCGTGATCTCGAAGGCAAGGCTCCGCCCGCGCTGACGCTCAAGGATTGGATCGGCGATGCGCAGAAGATCGACGACCTCAAGGGAAAGGTCGTGGTCGTTGATTTCTGGGCGACCTGGTGCGGACCGTGCATGAAGGCGATTCCGCACAATGTGGAGATGTACAAGAAGCACAAGGACGAAGGACTGGTGATCATCGGCGTGCATGACGCGAAGCGCGGCACGGAGAAGATGGCCGCCGTCGCGAAGGACCAGAAGATCAACTATCCGCTCGCCATCGACGACGGCGGCGCGTCCGCCAAGGCGTGGGGAATCTCCTTTTGGCCGACCTATTTCGTGATCGATCGAAAGGGCGTCATCCGCGCCGCCGGCCTGACTCCCGCAAACGTCGACAACGTGGTGGAGAAGCTGCTGAAGGAGAAGGCTGAGGGCTGATGCCTCAAACAACAATCAACGCTCAAATGACAGAACGCCGGGACTTTGTCTCGGCGTTCTGATTTTTTCCAAATGCTTGCACGCTCAGGCAGGCGTGAATCGCGTTCCGCTCTCAACATAGCAATTCACCATGTCACCCACGGCAAACTTGTCGGGATCATCTCCGTCGACCAGCGACATCCACATCGGCGCCGCGGCATCGACAAGCAGCCTTCGGCCCGAACCGTCCACGAGCATCACGCGGCCGGCGACGATACGCGGCGCACCGTCAAGCGGTTCGATGAACTGTCCGCCACCGCCGCCCGCAGCCTTGAACATGCGCAGGGCCTTGGCTTCGATCACCCCCTTGATGCGCTTGCCGACCGTGAGGGCATCCGATTCCACGGATCCGGCAAGCGTCAATTGAACCCGATAGTCAGAATGCGGCAGAGCGAGAATGATCTTGTCTCCGCTGACCGACTCAATCACGCCACGGGCAATGGACTCTGATTGAACATCCATGTTGGAGGAATTCATCGCGGCGATGATATCACGAGCCATGGAGGCTGCATGGCCGCATGTCTGGACTCACTTGGGCTGAGTGGTCGGCTGCACATTCGACCGGCGCCCATTGCCGCCGCTGTTGCCCAGCAGCCGATGGCCGATTTCCTTGAACGCATCAACCGAATCGCCGCCGAGATGCTTGTCGAAGAACTCCGCGGTCGCCAGGAACGCGCGGCGATCCATCACGCCGTGATCGGCTTCCGGAACAAAGAGATACTCGCACTCCACGCCCGCGGCCTTGAGCGCATCGCGCATGATCTCGGCCTGTTCATCGGGGACAAGCCGGTCCTGACCGCCCTGAATGATGAGAAACGGCGCATCTTTCGAATCGACGTGATTGACCGGGCTCGCGCTCTTGGCGAGTTCGAGCTTGTCGCGCACAGTTCCGCCGAGCAGTTGGCTGACCATGGGGCCGCCATTGCCGCCGGGGGCGATGCGCACGAGATCGGTCGGGCCGGAGATGTCTACGACGGCCTGCACGGCGCTGCCGCCGGATTTCTCCCCGACGTCGCCTTCAAGCTCGCGCACATCGCCCGCGACGCCGAGCAGCGCGCTGAGATGACCGCCGGCGGAGTGACCCCAAACGCCGATGCGATTCGGATCGATCGCGAGTTCCTCGGCATGCGCTCGAATGAACCGTACGGCTGATTTCACATCGTGAATCTGGGCTGGAAACACCGCTTGACCAGAGAGGCGGTAGCTGATGGTGCAGGCGAAGTAGCCGCCGCGCGCGAAGGCGATTGAGAAAGGCAGGCCGATGGAACGGTCGCCGCCCGACCAACCGCCGCCATGGATGTAGATCACAACTGGCAATGCGGCGACATCCGACTCCTTGGGAAACGCGCAATCCATCTTCAGTTCGATCGGCGTTCCGTCATTCCCCGGCGCCGTGGCATACACCACATCTCGCACAAGTTGGATGTCGTCAGGAACTTGCAGGCCGGCGGCTCCGGCGTTTCGCCGGCCGCGTCCTTCAGCGCCACCGTTGGGCCCTTGCGCCGGCGTACCTTCGGCAGGAGGCTTCGCAGGTTCGGCCTCCCCGGGAGGTTTGGAGGGAGTCAACTCCTGCGCGAAGGCGGTTGAGCCAAGGATCGTGAATGAGGCGAGCAGGAAACGAACCATCAGAGTTGAGCGTGGCATAGGGAATCTCCAACCAATGTTCTTACGCCCGAAGCGCAAATCGCCTGCGCAAGAGAGTGTATGACATTCCAGTCACCTCAAATCCCCGTGTATGTCTGCAAATCACCACGATGTGCTCTTGCTCGCGCACAGGTTCGGTTAATGCTGAACCGCAGCCAAAGCCTCCAGGGCTCTTTGCCGCCCAGCGGCGTGATCGACGATCGGCCTTGGATAGCCCACCCCGAGGGTCACTCCTGCTTCCTGCAACACGGCGGGCGGCGCATCCCACGGCTTGTGAATGAACGCAGCGGGCATCTTCGCGAGTTCGGGAACCCATCGCCTCACATACATCCCATCATCGTCGAACTTCTCGCCTTGGGATGTGGGATTGAAGATTCGAAAGTACGGTGCAGCATCCGCTCCGCACCCAGCCGTCCATTGCCAGCCGAACGTGTTGTTCGCAAGGTCAGCGTCAACGAGCGTGTCCCAGAACCACTTGGCGCCGAGCTGCCAGGGCAGAAGCAGGTGCTTCACTAGAAACGACGCCACGACCATGCGCACGCGATTGTGCATCCAGCCGGTGCGCCAGAGTTGCC
>CAZCGB010000278.1:0-4689 GCA_964498045.1 uncultured Isosphaeraceae bacterium | reverse complement strand
CAACGATCTACCCGATCTCGCGTCTGGGCACGGAGTTCATGCCGCCGCTGGATGAGGGCGATCTGCTGTACATGCCCACGACTGATCCTTCGATCAGCGTCACCAAGAGCAAGGAGCTGCTGCAGCAGACCGACAAGCTCATCAAGACCGTGCCCGAGGTGCTCAGCGTGCATGGCAAGATCGGGCGGGCTGACACGGCCACCGATCCCGCGCCGCTGTCCATGATCGAAACCGTGATTCAGGTGCAGCCAGATCGAGCGAAATGGCGCCATCGGCCTGTTCAATACGCGTTCAGTGATTGGCCCAGATGGCTGAAATGGCCGCTCACGCAGACGTTTTGGCCCGAGACGCGGCCGATCACCACCGATGAACTGCTCTTTGGGTGGGGCGAACCCGACGGCACGATGAATCTGGGCCTCAACAGCATTGTGAGCTTCCCGGGTATGGCCAACGCCTGGCCGTTTCCAATCGCCAATCGCATCACGATGCTGGCGACCGGCATCAAGACGCCGGTGGGCATCAAGATCATGGGCCCCGACCTGCAAACCCTCAGCGAACTCACCGAGCGGGCCGCCAGCGCAGTTCGCACCGTCCGCGGCACGATCAGCGCCTATCCCGAGCGCAGTTTCGGCGGGTACTACCTCGATTTCGACATCGATCGCGATGCTGCGGCGCGATACGGCCTGACCACCGGCGATGTGCAGGACGTCATCCAGACCGCCATCGGAGGAATGAACGTCACCACCACGGTCGAAGGCCTGCAGCGCTATCCGCTGAATGTCCGCTATGCGCGTGAACTGCGTGACGATCTGCCTGCGCTGAAGGAAGTGCTTGTTTCCACGGCATCCGGCGCACAGGTGCCTCTCGGGCAGTTGGCGACGCTTTCGATCAATCCTGGCGCGCCAATGATTCGCTCGGAGAACGCGCAGCGCACCGCGTGGGTTTTTGTTGACATCGCTGGGCGCGACTTGGGCGGCTACGTCGAAGAGGCGAGACGGGTGATTGCCGAGCAACTCCACCTGCCACCAGGTTACACCGTCGTGTTCTCCGGCCAATTCGAGTTCTGGGAGAAAACACTGCCAAGATTGATCACGGTGAGCTTTGTGACGCTGGGCTTGATCGTGTTGTTGCTGTATCTGGGATCGCGTTCATGGTTTCGCGTGGCTGTGGTCATGCTGGCTGTTCCGTTCAGCCTCATCGGCGCGTTCTGGCTTCTTTGGGCGATGGATTACCACATGAGCCTGGCAGTCGTGATCGGCATCATCGCGCTCGCCGGCCTTGACGCTGAAACAGGCATGGTGATGCTGCTGTATCTCGACAACTCCTTCGATCGCTTCGTCGCGGCCGGCCGCATGCGCAATGAGCACGACTTGTGGGATGCGGTGCACGACGGCGCGGTGATGCGCATCCGGCCCAAGGCGATGACAGTTTCGGCGGCATTCATCGGCCTTGTGCCGCTGTTGTGGGCCGACGGCTCTGGCGCGGACGTGATGCGCCGTCTTGCGGTGCCGATGATCGGCGGGCTGCTCATCAGCTTCCTGATGGAGCTGCTGGTGTATCCGGTGATCTTCTATCTGGCGAAGCGATGGGCTCTGCGACAACATCTGTCTGCAGTCGTCAACGCTTGACAGTTTCTTGGACGGCCGCATCGATGCACGAGCATTCCTGCGCCAAGAAGTCGGGTATGTGCGTGAGAACCAGCGAGACGGCTTTGCTTGTGCAATGGCCTAGGGGCAATCTCCCCAGTCGCTGATCACCTGCAGCAAGTCGGCGACGTCGACGTCAGTTTCGCTGCCAGAGGTGATGTTGACGTTCGCCGGGCATGGCGCGGGAGCCGCAGGGCACGGGCCCCACGCGGTGATCACCGCGAGCAGGTCGGTCACGTTGACGACATCGTCGCCATTGACGTCGCTGGCGCAGATGGATTCGCATTCATCGGGGATGTTGTTGCCGTTGACGTCCGGCGCAGTGCCGTTAAGGATTTCCACCGTGTCATTGATCCAGTTGTTGTTGCAGTCTGGCGTGATGACGGTGCGGGGCAGAATGGTGATCGTGATCGACTTTGAAGAGCTCATCAGGCTTGAGTCGGTGCCCGTGATGGTGATCAGGTGCGTGCCGGGGGAAAGGTCGGCTTTGGTGAACAGGCGGCCGGAGCCGATCGCGCCGTCAATGCTGCTGGTCCACTGCATACTTGCGCCGTCGAGCAGCAGATTTTCCTTATCCCAGCTGGTGGCATGAAAAGCGATGGACGCAAGTTGCGGGAACTGGTTGCCTGTGTTCGGCGTCAGCAGAAACGTCTCGGGTGGCGTGCCCGGGCCAAATGCGAGGCCACCGTCATCGGCGTTGCCGCTGTCGGCCTCGGTCGTATTCAGGCCATCGGTCGTGCTCACGACGAATCGCGCCCTGTCGCCGAGGCTGGCGGGCAGATCAGTGGCGTCGAACTCAACGAAGTCCGCAGCGGTGTTCACAACCACCGGATGCCACGAATCGCCATCATCAGGCGAGTACAGCAGCGTGCTGGAGAGCGCATCGCCGTCGGCATCGACCGCGCTCCAGTTGATTCGAACGCGGCCGGTGATGCGCTCGCCGACGGGTATTGCTTTGCGCTTGGCGCCGAGAACGCCATCATCTGCAATGATCTGCTCTATGCCGAGCAAATGCACTTGCGGTGAATTGGCGGTACGCACTCGATTGGCGAGCATTCGCCCGTCGGCGGTGTTGACGATACGAACTTCATTGATGAGTTCACCGCCGACCGTTGTGGGCGCAAGCACGTGAAATGCGCCCGTCGCCGCAAGGACCATTTTTCCGTTTGCGTCGGGCTCGCAGAGTTCGCGCGCGGTGTCGGTGCGAGAACCTCTGGACCAGATGACCTGGCCGGCGGCGTTCACGGCTTCGATGCGGATGTCGCCGTTGCGCTGATCATCGGAAACTACGCCGCGCCTGATGCGGGTGACGGGATCGAGCTGCACTTGGCGGGTGTCATGGGTGATCACGCCCGAGATGCGCAGGACGGGAACGATCGGCACGCCTGGCTCGCCATCGCTCGGCGGACAGGCCGCCGCGGCGTTGCTGAGCATGACATTGTAACTGTTGCTGTTGATCCACGCCTGGTTCGTGAGCAGTCCCGCGACCATGATGTCGTTCCGGGTGGCGGGGAAGGTCTGCGCGAGTCCCTGTGTGTTCCACAGGTGATGTTCCTCATCGAAACCGACAGTGCCGATGGTGGTGGAGTTGTGCTGCAGTCCGAAGCAGTGGCCGAGTTCGTGGGCGGTGGTGCGCTGGCTGCGCGTCTGATCGGTGTTGCCGAACGCCGAGGTTCCCGGAATGCCGTTCGCTTGCCCGTTGCCGCTGAAGGGGTTGCCCGGAAGGTAGGCGAAGATGAACGGCGCGAGAGGCTGGCCGAGCGCGGGCAACTGGTTCACTCGGATGTCATTGAGGGTGTTGTGCAGCGCGCTGGTCGAGGTTTCGATGTTGGTGGACCACGTCAGCGCGGGCGTGGGCGACTTGTGGTAGTTCCACTCGGTCGTGTAGATGCCGCGCACAAAACCGTCGCCGATGCCGGGCTCCATCAGGTTGCTTGGCGGCAGTCCCGCGCCGTTGAAGGTGTAGTTGATCGGCACATACGGCAACTCGATCATCTTGCGGCAGACGAAGATCTTGTTGGGAATCACCATGATGTTGTTGGCGTAGTTCGTCTCCGCCACGTTGCGGTTGGGGTTCACTTCGATGGTGAAGTCGACGTCGTTGCTGATCGGTGGAAGCACCATGAAGTTCAGCGTCTGATTCACGTTGTCGAGCACGGGGCTCGCCACCGCGGTGATCGGACCGTTGGTCGAGAAGATCGGCGGCCCGGCCAGCGGGACGTTGTTCACCGACATCCGCAGTACCGCATCAACGTTGCTGATGACCTGGCCCCCGGTGCCGACGGACACGCGCACGACCGTGGTGTTGTCGCCCACAAGCGTGGTTGAGCCAAACTGCACCGCCTGATTGATCTGCACAGAACTGATCACGAGGTCCTGGGCAATCGCCATGGGCGCGAGCGAGAGAACAGCTGTCACGATTGCAAACGGGCCGAAGGCATGCGCGATGCGGTTTCGCGCGCGCGACGCAAGATTCCGGTTGGAACGAATTTCGGTGGTCGGCATGTCCCTTGTTTATCCACTTGCGGCTCGAATGCAAGAGTTTTTGCGAATTTACGCGGCAATGCCGTCGCCCATTGCCTTCGACGCTGTTTGAAACACGTTGAAGAAAGACGCAAAGAAGCGTCGTTCGCGCCGAAATGCGGCCCCCCAACCGACGGAATCCAATCTGATACGGAGCCGCCGAAACCGATGAACACTCCGCGCAAGCGGCGGGCATCGGCGAGGAAAAGTAGGACCAGAAGCAGGAAACGCGGGCGGACGAGCGCGAATCGTCGCAAACCCAGCACCCGCTTGACGGTCATAGCGCATCGGCGACAGTCTCCTGCGGTACCGACGCGGAGACAGGCGCGCATGTAAACGGTCAGTGGGCTGGGTCGGACGCGAACACTTCGCAAAACCATCGGGAAAACCCGCATGTTCCGAAGGTAGGCGAAGCAGAATCCGAAGCAGCCGGCCCCAAAAACGCACCTGCCGACCCCGACCTAGCGAGGGTGGCCGAGGCGTGGCCGACCTTGCCGGCCGCGCTCAAGGCCGGCATCGT
>CAZCGB010000277.1:0-4695 GCA_964498045.1 uncultured Isosphaeraceae bacterium | reverse complement strand
GGCTCAGCAGTCAGCGTGTCGAACGCCACCGGCGTCTGCGTGCCGGGTGCGGCCGACCACGTGCTGGTCGCCGCATCGAAGATCTGCGACAGGTTGCTGGCAGCGGCTTCTCCGTAAGAGCCGACCGATGCCGCCCGATTCGAGGGCATCGACAAATTGAAGGCCAGCCCGTTCAACGCCGTGGGTTTGTTCACGGATGATCCAGATGGAGCCGCCGCGAAGCGGTTGTCGGCTCTGGTGAATCGTTCGGACAACTGGGGACAGTTCAAGACGCCGAGTCTGCGGAGTGTCGCCGCCTCGCCGCCATACATGCACCAGGGCCAGTACCTGGGTCTCGACGCAGTCATTGAACACTATTCGACGTTGAGCGATGCGGTGCAGATGGGGCATCATCGTGAGAAGATCCTGCAGCCACTGAATCTGACGGATCAGGAAAAGGCTGATCTGAAGGCTTTTCTCGAATCACTCACCGGCGCGGCATTGCCGGCGGAGTTGCTCAGGAAGCCCGACGGGCCATGAATCCGGTGAAGCGGACCGAGGATTCTCGGAAGGCGGGGTGCATGCCGTAAGGCCCGTATCTTGCCCGCCTTGGCGAATCGACCGCGAAACTGTTTGATGCAGCGCATTGCAGTTGAGAAAATGGGCTATAAACTGTGGTGGTTCTGCGCGCCACGCCCGGCGCGATGAAACGGTCGTTGAAACGCAATGGATCAGGCTGCGGATCGCCCCGAGGCGGTGCCGGCCGATCGGAGAAATCCCCGATGTCGAAACAGGTACGCTTCGTTCAGGCGACGCTTGCGGGTGCAGCGCTCGCCACGTTGTCGATCGCACACGTCGACGATCCCAAGGGCCGCGTGCCGCACATCACCTACGTGGGGCCGGGATATTGCTCCAGCGGATGTGGCAAGGATGAAGGTGGCATCGCCGGAACTCCGCCGCTGAATTTCCCGTCAAGCGGCGTGCAGCTGCTTTCGTGGATTCCCTGCCCGCAGTTCGATGTCGGTGCGTCGGTGAACACCTCGGCCAACACGGTTGAGGGGTATGTTTCGCCGGGCGGCCGCGAGTATGCAATCATCGGTCTTTCCGACGGCACTGGCTTCGTCGATGTGACCGACCCCGGCAGCCCGGTCATCAAGTCATTCATCCCCAGCGTCGAGAGCCTGTGGCGCGATGTCCGCTTCTACGAGAACTACTGCTACACAGGCAGCGAAGGCGGCGGCGGAATCCAGGTCATCAACATGGCCAACCTGGACACCACCGGCGCAACGCTTGTGGGAAACGTGACGTCCGATGGACCGATTCCCACGACGGCCACGCACACGATGTTCATCAACAAGGACAGCGGGATCCTCTATCGCGCTGGCGGCGGCAACAACGGGTTGCGCATCTATCGACTCGCGGGCGGGAATCAGGCGGCCCCGCTGTACCTCGGCTCCTGGACAGATCACTACGTGCATGAAGTCACCGTGGTGAGCTACACCTCCGGCCCGTACGCCGGCAAGGAGATTGCATTCGCCTGCGGCGGCGGCAATGGCCCCGGCGTGTACATCCTCGACGTCACCAATGTCACCGACAACAACCCCAACACCAACGGCATCATTCAACTGTCGTTCTACACCTACGCCAACGCGTCGTACTGCCACCAGGGCTGGCTCTCGCCCGACAAGCACTATTTCTACATCAACGACGAACTTGATGACCAGAATCTGGGCGTGCTGTCGCGCACACGAGTCGTCGACGTCAGCAATCTCAGCTTACCGGTGACGGCGAGCGGAACGGGGTACTTCACCAGCGGCGCGACGTCGATCGATCACAACCTCTACACCAAGGGCAATCAGATCTTCGAATCGAACTATCGCAGCGGCTTGCGCGTGTTCGACGCCACCAACCCGACCGCTCCCACGCAGGTCGCGTACTTCGACACCTGGCCTCAGGACGACGCCGCGAGCTTCAACGGCTTGTGGGACAACGACCCGTATCTGCCCAGCGGCATCATCCTCGGCGCGGACATCGAGAAGGGCCTGTTCGTCTGGCGTCTCGGCACCGAACTGCTCGACATCGCCTATCCCAGCGGGCAGCCCGCGCTGCTGAACCCGGCTGGCGGTCATGTTGATGTCAACATCAACAATGTCGAAGGCACGCTTGACCCAGCCACCGCCAAGCTCGGCTACTCCATCAACGGCGGCGCGTTTGTCGAAACGCCGTTGCAGAGTCTGGGCGGCGCGGCGTTCCGCGCCAACTTCCCGGCCGTTGCCTGCGGATCAACCATTCGCTGGTACGTCGTCGCCAGGACCACAACCGGCGTCACCGTGCGAGATCCCATCGGCGCTCCGACCAACGCCTACAACGCGCAGGCCGCCATCAGCGTGACCGCAGGACCGGAAGATACGCTTGAAACCAACACCGGCTGGGTCGTCGGCAACACCGGCGACAACGCCACCACCGGCATCTGGGTGCGAGCCGATCCCGTTGGGACTGCCGCACAGCCCGAAGACGACCACACGCCGGCTCCCGGCGTCAACTGCTTCATCACCGGCAATGGCGCAATCGGCGGCGCGGTGGGCGATGCGGACGTCGATGGCGGAACCACCACGCTCACATCACCGAACTTCAACGCCACCGCAGGCGGCGAAGCGCGAATCGTCTATCACCGCTGGTACTCCAACAATGCGGGCAGCGCGCCGGGTGAAGACAGCATGCCGGTCTTGATCTCCAACAACGGCGGCAGCACATGGACGCAGTTGGAGCTGGTCACCGAGAACGCCGGCGCATGGGTGAAGAAGTCCATCCGCATCGCTGACTTCGTGACGCCCACGAATCAGGTCAAGATCCGTTTCCAAGCCCGCGATCTCATCAACGGGTCGGTCGTCGAGGCCGGCGTCGATGACGTTCGCGTCGAGTACCTGCAATGCAGCATTCCCGGCGATGTCACCGGCGACGGCCAAGTCAACGTGAGCGATCTGCTTGCGGTGATCACGGCATGGGGCCCGTGTCCCGCGCCGCCGACCGCATGCCCCGCCGACGTCGTGCCCAACGGCGCGGTGGATGTGAGCGACCTGCTGTTCGTGATCACGAACTGGGGCTGAACAGGAACCAATGATTGACCGTCACGGTGGTGCAGGCTGATGCCTGCACCACCTTTGTTTTTCGTCGAAGCAGCCAGTTCTCCAAGAGGCCTGCGATTGGGAAGCGTCGTCAGCCTTGCGATGAATTGCAGGTCGCATCGGTGACATTGCGCGTCAACCACGCCTTGCCACCTGATCGCACGATTCCCGCCGGTCGATTCAGGTCGGCCAGCGTGGCGAGCAGCTCAGCGTCATTGATCGTCTGGGCTTCCGAGGCATGGGGTGGTGTGGTCACCAGCGACCGCGCGAACGCGTCGTCAGTCGTTCGAACCATGGTGATGATCGCGACAGGAACACTCACCGCGGGCGCGGGCGAGTCGATCGGAACAGGAGCAGGCGTCGGCGCGAACGCGGTTGTCTCCCGGCCGGGCGAAAGCGCGACGGGCAGGGCTGATCCGCGCCACCACAGAACCGCAATCGCCATCGCCCCGACCGGCAGCAGCACCATCGCGACGCGGCGGCCTCGTCGCCTGCGATGCACTCGCCGCATTTCGCCGACGAGTTCCCCGAGCATCCGATCTCTTCGTGCGACGCCGGCTTCAGTCAGTGCGATCGTGGGCGACGTCGCGGCGTCAGCGAACGGCGTTTGGCGGGAAATGGAATCAGTCATGGGAATCCTCCTGGGCCGAGGCCGCGGCGCGCATCTGCGCGACAGTGCGATTGATGCGGCCATCCACCGCGCCGGTGCGCAGGTGCAACGCCTGCCCGATTCGGGCCAGCGTGAAGTTCATTCGATATCGCATGTCCAAAGCGCTGGCGGTGACGGGGTCGACGCGCGAAAGCTCCTCGCGCAACCACGCCAGGGTTTCGAGCGTCTCGGGCGAGTCTTGTGCTGCGCCATCGTGCATGGCGTCGCGCCGTTCGGTTGCCTGTCTGCGTTCGCGCTTGCGGAGTCGAATCTCCTTGCGAAGGAGATCCATGCAGGAACTCCGTACCGCCGTGCGAAGCCATGCGCACAGCGTGGCTTCACTGTCCAGCGGCTTCAATCGCTTGATGACACGGATCATCGTCTCCTGCACCGCATCGAGGCAGAAATGCTCATCACGATTCCCCCCAGTGCAGCGGCGGGCTTCGTGCAGCATGAAATCGAACCAGTCGCGGTAGAAGCGCGACAATGCCTCGGAGTTTCCCGAGGCGATGGCGCTGGTCAGTTCACGCACGGTGGAGGCCACGAACGCTCCTGGTCGTCCGATCGCCGCGAGGCCGGGCGATCGTCGCCATGGTAAGGCATGCAGACAGGGATGCGCCGCCGCGAGCGTCAGGGCTTGGGTTCCTTGTTGCGGGCCGCTTCCGCCACTTGCCGCATCAATTGGTCGCGCTCCGCGGCCGATTGCCGCAGTTCCGCCTCCAGACTCGCCATCTGCCGCCTTAGATCATCCAGTTGGTTGCGAAGCATCTCGGCGAGCGTGCGCTGCTCGGTGAGTTCGCGGGAGAGCATTTCGTTCTGCTCTTTCACCTTGCCGCTCTCTTCTTGCAGTGACTTCGTCTTGGCGGCGGCGTCGTACAACTGCTTGGTCTGCTGCTGCCGGGCGTCGAGGGTGCCGGCCCGCTCACGCAGCTGCGACATCAC
>CAZCGB010000276.1:0-4701 GCA_964498045.1 uncultured Isosphaeraceae bacterium | reverse complement strand
AGTGCGTGTACTCGCTGGGCCTCTTGCCGGCGATCGAGCCCAGGAACGTGCAGCCGTGGAAACGGATGTTGTTGGATTCGGTGCGCGTGTCGGCCACCTGCGCGCCGGTCGAGGGGATGACCGCGTGCAGCGTGGGGAAGCGCAATGGATAGGTGAAGTTTCCCGAGCCCGGAGGCGATTCCTTCTTCTCCACGGCTCCGGCGTAGTTCCAGTTGAAGTCCGAGCACTCCTCATTGGTGTCAATGAACGTCACGCCCACGAACGTGCAGTCGTCAAACAGCGCGTTGAGGCCCTTGGGGATGCGCACGTTGTGGAAGGTCATGTGCCGATACGTCGGGCGCTTGTAGTAGTCGTACGCGCCGGTCGAGCCGTAGGGCACCGCCTCGTATGCCGCGCTGGCGGCGTCAATGTACGTTCCGCCCGCTGAAAGGCCTGCGGTCACCTGCGTTGCGAACGGCTGTCCCGTCTGCGATTCGGTGTCGAACCAGGTCTGGCTGTTGGCGAACATCGCCGTGGTGATCTCGCGCATCTCCTGGTCGGTGACTTCGAACGACACCGGCGCCTGCTCGATCGCGCTGCGCACGGGACCCTGGACGATGGTCTGGTAGTCCGCGCCGTTGGCGGTGTTCCAGGAGGATTCGTTCACGGCGAACGCGAGGCGGCCGCGCACCTTGGCGTACAGGTCGTTGACGTCGATGATGCCGTCCTTGTATCCCAGGCCGGTGTCCGAGGCGGTGACTTCGCCGTCGCCGTCGCGGTCGGCGTCGGCTTCATCGATCAGCCGCGCCAGCTGGTCGTCAATGCCGCTGAATTCAGCCGACATGCTGCCCTGACCCGCGGCGGCGGCAAGGGTCGGGTCGTAGCAGATGCGCTTGTTGCCGTCGGCGTCGTAGAACTTCAGGAACAGGTCGAAGTCGGTGACATATTCGTCGCCGTCGTAGTCCACCAGTTCGGCGTGGCCGGTGAGGCCGTCGCTTTCATCGGGGTGATCGGGGCGCAGGCGGTTGTCGCCGTCCACGTCGTAGTCCTTGATCTGCGTGTTCAACAGGTCAAGCTGCGTGTTCAGGGTGTTGTTGAGGTAGTAGAAATCGCTGCGCATGACCAGCGGGTCGCCGTTGGCCGGCGTCAACTCGCCCGCCACCAGGCCGTAGCGCGAGCCCAGCGGTCCCTGCACGATCACGTTCTTGCCGATCATGATGCGGTTGGGCGAGAGGATCGCGAACTCGATCTTCTTGTCGATCTTGAAGTCCATCTGAATCATGCGGCTGATGTCGCCGTCGTACCCGGTGCTGGTGACGCGAACATACGGCTGACCCGCGACAAGTTCATACGAAAGACGGAAGTACGGCGGGTGGTCCTCATCGGACAAGGCGATGGGCTTGCAGCGCAGCGTGCCGAAGTTGGTGTCAACGTGCGGCAGGGCCGAGTCGCCGAGATCGACGTTGAACGAATGCGCGTCGGCTTCGTGCGCGTCGCGCAGGGCGTACACGATTCCCGAAGGCGGCGTCGTGGTGGTGTAGCCGGTGGGGGCGAGCACCTCGACGGCGCCATCAGCGCCCTGGTCGTAGGTGCCCATCCACAGGTCCTGTGCGTAGTTGCCGTCAATCACGCCCTTCTCAATGACGAAGCGGCTGGACTCGACGGCCAGGCGATGCTGGGCGAAGACCATGCCGGTCTCAGCCGCGCTCATGGCGCGGGAGAGCTTGAGCGCCGAGTCGGCGGTGCGCAGGTTGCCCTGCGCGACGACGGCCATGGCGGCGGCGAGCGCGGAGAAGATGACCAGGAACATCATCGCCAGCACCGACGCCACGCCGCGGCGGGCGCGGCATTGCCGCGAAACGCCGAAACGCCGGAACGTCGAAACGTTGAAATGCGATGCGCATCCCCTGTTGCTGACGTTGCTGTTGTGGACAAGACTTCTCATGGCTTCGCACTCCAACACCACCCGGGACGACGACATGGCTTTTTGACGTTTTGACGTTTCGACGTTTCGCATGTTCTAGTCCGGCGCGATCCACGACACGCGCGTCATCTCGCGCGGCGAAGTCTCGCCCGGAGCCTGGTAGGTCACTACCACCTCCACCATCACGGTGTTGGTCGAGTTGTCAGCCACTGCGGTGCGGATGTCGAAGGGATCGACGTTGCGCACGTATACTTCCTGAGCCCAGCCGTCCATGCTGGGGATGACCTCGCGCCGCGCGTTGAGCGGCCCGTTGCCCAGCGCCGCGGAGAAGATCAGCCCGCTGCCGTCGCCGTCGAAGTCGTCAAGGTCATCGAACGCGCCGACGAAGGTTTCGTTGCTCTCAGCACCCCAGAAGGCTGTACCCGTGACCGGGTCGTTGCGCGGAAGGTTCAGCGTCATCTCGCGGATCTCGTTGCCCAGACGCGTCGCGATCGAGGCGTGCGTGGACCATCCGTTCTGCTTGTGAAAACCCTGCTGCGCGGCGACCATCGCCAGCACGCCCACGCCAACGATGACCGTAGCCAGCGCGGTTTCGATCAGCGTGAAGGCGCGTCGGCCGATTGCGGAGAATGGCGCGGCGCGGCGAATGTGGTGATTGCGTTTCATCACGGGCACTCCGGAAAGAACGGGCGAACTTCAACGTCCCATCGTCAAGTGTCCGATTCGCCGCGAGTTCCCGGCTTGCGGTTTGCGGACGCCTGCGGCCCAGGCGTTCAACCATGCGCTCTGCGCGGCCGGGCCGGGCGTTATCGGCACCGATCCCGCCGACGCAGCGGCGCCGTCCCCACTGCAGCACCGCCCATGCATCGTCTCTCCTCCGCCCCGCGACCGGCGGGCTTTCGCCCGCCTGTCGGCGTTGCACATCACTTGTTCGAAACCAGCTGGCTCATCTTGAAGATCGGAAGGATGATGGCCATCGCGATGAAGCCGACGACCGAACCCATGAGCACGATCATGATCGGTTCGATCATGCTGGTGACGGACTTGATGGCGTCGCGCAGCACCTTGGCGTAGTACGTGGAGATCTCCTGCAGCACTTCGCCCAGGCGGCCGGACTCTTCGCCCGCGCCGACCATCTGCACCACGCTCTTGGGCAAGAGCGTGCTCTTGGTGAGCTGCGTCTGCACCTTCTTGCCCTGCTTGACCGAGGCGTAGACGTTGCGCCACATCTTCTTGTACAGCAGGTTGCCGGAGATGTCGCCGGTGATGGCGATGGTGTCGAGCATGGGCACGCCGGCATTGAGCAGTTCGCCCATCGTGTGCAGCGAGCGGCTGACGTACAGCGCGCGGAACATCCTCTTGAACAGCGGCACGGTGAGCTTGGTCTTGTCCCACCAGTAGCGCCCGACTTCGGTGCGCAGGAAGAAGAAGAACATCACGGCGGCGACGATCGCGCCCAGGATCAGCGTCCACCAGTACTTCACCATCCACGCCGACGCGCCCATCAGGAACTTCGTCGGCCAGGGCAGCACGCTTTCCTTGCCGGCGAACACCATGGCGAAGCGCGGCAAGACGAACGTGAGCAGGAACACCGTGACGCAGATCGCCATCATGGCGATCACGCCGGGGTAGATGCACGCGCCGATGACCATCTTCTTGGTTTCGATCTGCTGGGCGATGTAGCCGGCGATGCGGTCCAGCATTTTTGCGAACGCGCCTGACATTTCCGAAGCCCGGACCATGTTCACATACAGCGGGCCGAAGAGCTTGGGATACTTGCCGATGGCTTCGGAGAACTGCTTGCCCGACTCGACGTCGGTCTTGATCGCCAGCAGGATCTTGCGGAACTTGACGTTGTGCTGCTGCTCGGCGATGCCTTCAAGAGCCGTGCGCAGGCTGATGCCGGCGCGGACCATCACGGCCAGCTGCGTGGTGAAATCCAGCACATCCTTCATGGACGGGCCGGACGAATAGTTCAGGAACTTGAGGAACGAGGTCTTGGCCTTGGTTCCGGCCACGGGCACCAGCTGCAGAACGTGGTTGCCCTGGTTGCGCAGGATGGCGGCGGCCATCGCGGCGTTGTCCGCCGCCAGGACGCCGGTCTGCATCTGACCGGAAGAGTGTTTGGCTTGGAAGCGGTACTGCGGCATAGGCAAACGTCCAAACGTCGAAAGGTCAAAACGTCAAGATGACTCCAGGGTTTCTTGCACTCGTCGAATCCAAACGTCGCTGGACTTTTGACGTTTTGACGTTTGGACTTTTTGACTTTTCCTCACGCCGCCAGCTGACGCTCGAGCTTGTCGGGGTACGCCGCCTGCGCGATGGCGTCCTCGCGGCTGATCAATCCGTTGAAGTACAGCTCGGCGATGGAGTTATCCAGCGAAATCATGCCCATCTGCCGGCTGGTGTCGATGACGTTGGGAATTTCGAACGTGCGCGCCTCACGGATGATGTTGCGCACGGCAGGCGTGCACAACATGACTTCCACGGCCGGCACCATGCCCGCCGCATCAATCCGGCTGAAAAGCGTCTGGCTGAGCACCGCCTGCAGCGTGTTGCCGAGCATGGCGCGAATCTGGTTCTGCTGGCCGGCGGGGTACATGTCCACGATACGTTCGACCGTCTGCGCCGCGTTGACGGTGTGCAGGGTCGAAAGCACAAGGTGGCCGGTTTCGGCGGCCGAGATCGCCAGGGCGGTCGTGTCGAGATCGCGCATTTCGCCGACAAGCACGATGTCGGGGTCCTGACGCAACGCGTGCTTGAGGCCGGAGGCGAAGGTGGGCATGTCCTGCCCGAGT
>CAZCGB010000275.1:0-4718 GCA_964498045.1 uncultured Isosphaeraceae bacterium | reverse complement strand
GCAGCGCTGCTGGCCCGACGCGTCGCGCATCGACACGCTGGAGGCGCGGCGGGTCGGTCGCCACGCCGCAGCCGTCGCCATGGCCGGGCGGCACGGCGTGAGCGTGACGGTGAATCGGCTTGGTTCAGGCATCGGCAATGAGCCGTACATCAGCGACTACGGCGAAGTGGCGTTGGGCGCGGTGGCGGGCAAGACCCGCGTCATGCCCGCCGAGTTCATCGACGGCCACAACGATGTGAGCCGGGCGTTCATCGACTACTGCTGTCCGCTGATCGGCGACATGCCGCCGTTCGAGCGGTTGTGAGCCATCGTGCGCAAGACACTGAACACAACCCTGATGGAACCGTCGCGTCTCGATCGCGCGGTGCAGTCGCTCACGGGGCTCTCGCGCGCCGGCGTCCGAGGCGTGCTCGATCACGACTGCGTGCGCGTCAACGGCGCTCCGGCGTCTCTGGCGCATGCCACGCTGAACGTCGGCGATGTCGTGGAGGTGACCTACGACCCGCACACGCGCTATCACGAGAAGCCGGCGATCAAGGACGATCCGGCCTATCGAATCTTGTTCGAGGATGAGCACCTGCTCGTGGTGAACAAGGCCGCACATGTGCTGACGGTGCCCACGCCCAGCGGCAAGGGCAAGACCCTCATCGACGCGCTGCAGCGTCACGTTGACCGCGCCCCCCGGAAGGCCCACCGCAAAGGGGGCCAGAAAGGCCGCAACGGCAGGTCATCGCGCGCGCTGCATGTCGTGCATCGCCTCGATCTCGGCGTGTCGGGTGTGATGGTCGTCGCCAAGACCGGCGCTGACGCGGCGAGCATCCGAAACCAGTTCGCCTCGCACAAGCCGCAGCGGCTGTACGTCGCCATCGTCAACGGGATCGTCGAACAGCGCAAAGGCACGTTTCGCAGCCACCTCGCCACCGATGGCACGCTGAACCGCTATTCCACGAAGAACGCCGAGAAAGGCGAACTGGCGGTGACGCATTATGAGGTGCAGTCGACCGCGCATGGCGCGACGGTCGTGCGCGTCAAACTTGAGACCGGCAGGCGGAATCAGATCCGCGTGCACTTCGCCGAGGCCGGCCATCCGGTGCTGGGCGATCCGCGCTATCCGCGCGAAGGGCAGCCGCCGCCACGACCCGCACGCCGAGTTCGCGACGGGAGCGCGCTGGGGAACAGTCGTGGCGATCGCGACACTCGCGCGAAGCCGCCAGCGTCGCCGGTGACCTCTTTGCATCCGAAGTGGAAATCGCGGCGGATGGCGCTGCACGCGCGCAGCCTGTCGTTTCAACATCCGGCGACGGGCGAGTTGATGCGCTTCGAGACCGATCTGCCCGCGGAGTTCTCGCCGTTCATGGGTGACGCCTCAAGGCGAGCCGCCAAGAACGCGAATACGACGGATTGACGTGAGCGAATTGGCACGCTTCGATGTGGGCATGGCACTGACACTTCGCGCCGGAACGCCCGACGACGCCGCAGCCTGCGGCCGCATCTGCTACGAGGCGTTCCGAAACATCAACGCACAGCACAATTTCCCGCCTGAACTCCCCAGCGCCGAGATGGCCACCGGATTCATGGGCATGCTGTTCGCGCGGCCGGACATCTATTCCGTCGTCGCCGAGGATGACGGCCGAATCATCGGCAGCAACTTCCTGTGGGAGGATTCGCAGCACATCGCCGGCGTCGGGCCGATCACGGTCGATCCCGCGGCGCAGAACAAGGCAGCCGGTCGCCGCATGATGGAGCGCATCCTCGAACGCTCGCGGGAGAAGGGTTTCGCCGGCGTGCGGCTGGTGCAGTCGGCGTTCCACGGCCGCTCGATGTCGCTCTACGCCAAGCTCGGCTTTGAAGTGCGCGAGCCGCTGGTTTCCATGCACGGCAAGCCGCCGGCTGTCGAGATTCCCGGCGTGCGCGTCCGGACCGCGGCAATGGGCGATCTGCCGGCGTGCAATGAGCTCTGCCGCCGCGTGCACGGCCACGACCGCGCGGGTGAATTGACGCACGCCATCGGCGCAGGACAGGCCAGCGTCGTCGATCGCGGCCATCGCATCACGGGATACTCCACCTCGATCAGCTACTTCGGCCACACGGTCGGCGAAACCAACGGAGACGTGAAGGCGCTGATCAGCGCGGTGCCGGAGATCGCGCACCCCGGCGTGCTCGTGCCCACGCGCAACGCCGACCTGTTCCGATGGTGCCTTGAAGGGGCGGGGGGAGTGGGGGGCGGATTGCGCGTGATTCAGCCGCTGACGCTGATGTCGCTGGGGCTGTACAACGAGCCGCGCGGGGCGTTCCTGCCGTCGATCCTGTATTGATGATGATTGCGCGCGGACCACGAACATGTGCGACGTGTTCCGCACGCAAGGCCGACTCACGCTCGACGATTTTGAACGAGGGCTCAGTGGCTTGATCGCACGCCCGCGCTGCGGCGCGAGCGCGTCGCGCATAATGTCAGATTCAGTTCACCTGCACCCAGCGCATCTTCTTGCCGTCGGGGCTGGGCACCGCGACCCAGGTCACCTTCGCCGCCTGATGCGATTCCTCCAGCACGTCGGCGCCGGCCATCTTGGAATTGACCTCGCTGGGCCGCGTCGTGGACTTCGGCCGCGGGCGCTGCGAGGCGGCCTGCGGTTTCCACGAATACGCCTTCGGCGCGCCGCCGCAACCGCTGATCACAGCCAGAACGAAGATCATTGCGATCGACCGGACCCACATCCCAGACCGGTTCCCCCGGCGACGAAGCATCGTGCGACAGCGGTGCGGCATGGGTGAATCCTGTGCTCCAACGGCTGACGATTCAAGACCGGGCGTGGTGAAGACCACCCATCGCTTCCCGATCACAAGCACTTTACCACGGCATCGACCTCGGCTGACGATCCGAGTATCACGCTCGTGCGCTGATGAATGTCCGTCGGCTGAATATCGAGGATGCGCTGCGTTTTGGCCTGGCCGCCCACGCTTGAAAACGCCTTGCCGCCGGCCTGCTCGATGAGCATCGCCATCGGATTCGCTTCGTACATCAGCCGCAACTTGCCTTCGGGGTTTTTCTTCGTCGGCGGGTAGAGGAACACGCCGCCCTTGAGCAGTGTGCGATGCACGTCGGCGACCATTGAGCCGATGTACCTGCTGCTGTAGCCGCTGGCGTGGGCCCAATCGAGGTACGTGTTGTACCCGTCGGGAAACGTCGCGCGGTATGCCTCGTTGATCGAGTAGGTCTTGCCGGTCGCCGGCATCTGCAACCCCTTCTTGACGAGGAAGAACGCGCCGATGGATTGATCGAGCACGAACATGTCGACGCCGTGGCCGGTGGTGAGCACGAACACGACGCTGCTTCCATAGAGGATGTACCCTGCGGCGACCTGCGTGTGACCGGGCTGGCAGACGGTTTCCATCGCCCCGGGAATGTCGGGGTCGTTGCGAATGATGCTGAAAATGGTTCCCACGCCGACGCTGACATCGAGGTTGGATGAACCGTCGAGCGGATCGATGATGACGCAGTACTTTCCGCCTTCGTTGCCGCGGCGGATGATGGTGGGATGATCGTCCTCCTCGGAAGCGATGACCGCGACGCTGGGCCGATTGCCCAGCAATCGCAGGAGAATCTCATTGGCAATGACATCGAGCTTCTGCTGGGCTTCGCCGTGCACGTTGGATTCGCCCGCTTCCCCGAGCACGTCTTCGATGCGGGCTCGGCGGACCTTGTTGGCGATGGCCTTGCCCGCGAGCGAGAGCGCAGACAGGATCCACGTCAGCTCGCCGCTGGCGCCCGGGTGGTTCGCCTGCTCGGTGATGATGTGGCCTTGCAGCGTGGTGAGGTTTTCGCGAAAGGCGTAGGTGTGAGGCATCAGGAAGATTTGGGGCTTGAGGCTCGCGGCTCGAAAGGACCACATGACCGCTCGCGATGGCGCGCGGGGCGACACTATAATCCCCGCCCCCCATACTCGTCCTCAGGAGCCGTTCATGCCGTCCGCCTTTTCGCCCGCCCACACGCCCGTTATCCTCGCCGCCCGGCGCACGCCCATCGGCAAGTTCCTCGGCGGTTACAGCCGCGTGCATTCGCCGCAACTCGGCGCGCTGGCGATCAAGGCAGCGCTTGGCGAGGTTCCCGCCGCGGCCGACGCCATCGACGAGTGCATCATGGGCTGCGTTCTGCAGGCAGGCCTGGGCCAGAATCCCGCGCGGCAGGCGGCGCTCAAGGCCGGTCTTCCCGATCGCATGAATGCCCAGACCATCAACAAGGTCTGCGGCTCGGGGTTGCAGGCGGTCATGCTCGCGGCTCAGTCGATCAAGGCCGGCGACAATCAGTGCGTCGTCGCCGGTGGCTTCGAGAACATGTCGCTCGCTCCGCACTTGGAATATCTCCGCGCCGGCATCAAATTCGGTGAAGCGAAGATGATCGACCACATGCAGCACGATGGCTTGTGGTGCGCGTTTCAACAGTGGGGCATGGGCGACGCGGCGGACCACATTGCGACCAAGTTCAAGATCAGCCGTACCGATCAGGACCGTTTCTCCGCCCAATCGCATCAGCGGGCCGCCAACGCGTGGAAGGAAGGCTGGTTCAAGGCCGAGGTCGCGCCTGTCACCGCCGAACAGATTGGCACCAAGGAAGGCGTGACCCAGGATGAGGGCATTCGCGCTGATTCGACGGCGGAAGGCCTGGGCAAGCTGCGTCCGGCGTTTGCAAAGGATGGCAGCGTCACGGCAGGCAACGCGTC
>CAZCGB010000274.1:0-4728 GCA_964498045.1 uncultured Isosphaeraceae bacterium | reverse complement strand
GTAGAAAAAGTCGCGTTCACCGCGCCAGATCTCGTTGAACATCTGTTTCCATTCCGCGCGTGGATCGACAGTCACATCCATGCCCGCGGTGACGACGTTCTTGCTCGAACTTGATCCGCCTGCCGCCGCGTTCTGTATGGACGCCGCATTGCCGCGGACGGCCAGCAGCTTCTTGCCATCGGCGGAGATCTCAAAGTTCGTCACACCCGATGCGACGGATTTCTCCTCTTTCTTTTCGTCCTTCATGTCGAAGGCGTACACGCCGGATTCCGGCCCATTCCCCACCCGAACTCGAGCGTAGAGCAGCACGTTTGCATCATTGACCGCAAGTCCGCCAAACTGCCCGGCGGCAATGGGCAGTGGCATCGCTCGCCGCTCAAAACCGTCGAAATCGATCTTGACAGGCTCATCCTTTTTCTTGTCAGCAGCCTTGTCGTCCTTCTTCTCGCCGCCTTCTTCCTTCGCCGGAGTTTTCGCGCCCTCGCCCTTGCTCTTGCGAGTCGCGGTGATGGGGATTTCATTACCGTCAGCAGCGCCGGAACCTGACATCGATTCGCCATCAACCTTCAGGTGCATCACCACCGCCGGTCCGTCGGGAATCTGCGCGTTGAGCGTGAGCGATTTTGACGCCGGATCCCAGGTGCCGGTGACGCTGAAGTTGAACATCATCGACGCCAATGCTCCCGTCACGCTGTTGCCGGCGTCCATGGTCAGCGTCAACGTGAACGGCATGTTGCCATCAGGTGTCTGGGCTTCGCCCTGCCAAACGCCACTCACCGCATCTTCCGTCGTTGCCTGCTGCTTGCCTTGATCTGCCTCTTTCTGATCATCACCCTTGGCGTCGCTTGCCTTGTCTTCAGGCTTCGATTCTTCTTCCTTTTTCTTGTCGCCCCATTTCTCTTCGTCGCTCTTGGGCGACCACGGATTCTCAACATCGTTTCGCAATGGGACAGCCAGCAGCACCGCTGAACCGTCGTAGACAAACGTGGTGTCGCCGGGAACATCGCCGTATTCGGGACGGAAGTTCCGATTGCTGGCGTAGTACAAGTACTCGCCTTTGCGATCGAACGCAGGCGTGTCGTCGTTGAAGAAGCCGCTGGTGACCTGCTTCTTCTCGCCGCTTTCGACGTTGTAAATCCAGATCGCCTTGCTTCCGCGGCTCTGCGCAAGGTCATAGGCGATCCAGCGGCTGTCGTGCGACCAGCTGAATGACGGTTGCATCGCCCAGGGGTCCTGATCGATCTTCTTTGTCTCGCCGGACTCGATGGCATGAAGGAACAGCGACCCGGTCTTGTCCGCGAACAGCACGTGCTTGGAATCGGGCGACCAGCCGAGGTTGTAGCGATAGCAGTCGCCGTCGGTGGTGAGTCGCTTCACCTCCCCCTTGCCGTCGGATTGCGTGATGTACAACTCGTATTCGCCGGTGGCGTCAGAAAGGTAGCTGATCCATTGGCCGTCGGGGCTCCATGCGGGCATGCGTTCAGCGGCGCCGCTTGTGCCCGTGAGGTTGCGCGGCGAGCCGTTCTCGGCCGGCGCGGTCCAGATGTCGCCGCGGGCTTCCACGGTGGCGCGCTTGCCGGTCGGCGAGATGCTCCAACCACCGGCGAATTTCGACGCGTCGATGGTGCGATCGCGCAGGGTCGGGCGATCGCCGGGAATCGTGATCTCGACCTTCTTCGACTTGTTGTTCGCAAGGTCGAGCAGATACAGGTCGGGTCCGCACTGGAAGACGATCTCGCCCTTGTTGTTCCTGCCGGGGCCGATCGACGGCCACTTCACGTCATAGTCCTTGAAATCGGTGATCTGCTTGCGCGCGTTCTTCTGCGCGTCGAACACCCAGATGTTCTCGCGATGCTCCGGGCCGGAGTCGGAGAGGTAGTACACCTTGTCGCCCTTCCACATGGGAATCGTGTCGGTGCCTTCCCAGTCGGTCATGCGGCGCGAGGTGTTGTCCTTCAGATTGAACAGCCAGATGTCGGTCTGCATTCCGCCGCGATAGCGCTTCCACGTGCGCATGTCGGTTGAATGCGGCGTGTACGCAAGCCACACGCCGTCCTCGCCGATCGTGCCGCTCGTGCCATACGGCACGTTGAGCATGCTGGGCAGTCCGCCGGCCGGCGAGACGGTGAACAACTTGCCCATCTGGCCGACGCCTTGCACGTCACCGGCGGAGAAGATCAGCTTGCCGTCGGCGGTCCAGTCGCATAACCGCTCGGGCGATGGGTGGTGCGTCACGCGATTCGGCACACCTCCATCGGATCCATCAACCGAGATCGTGTAGATGTCGCGTCCGCCGTCGTAGCTGCCGACGAACCCGATGGTCTTGCCGTCCGCGCTGAATTTGGGGAATGTCTCCGCGCCAGGCGGGCTGGCGAGCGGCGAAGCGACACCGCCTTCGCGCGGCGCGATCCACAGGTCATTGGCATACACAAACACGATGCTGTTGGCGCTGACATCCGGAAATCGCAACATGCCCGCGTGCGGCTTCACTTGTGCGAGGGCCGACGAGACCAGCGGCGGCGAAGAGGACATCGCACAGAAAACGACAAATAGACGCAGCGACATCGGGCGACGGGCAAGGCTCATCGAACGGATCTCCTGAGGGTCAATCGCGGACTGGGATGCGGCCAATGCTGGCTCGGGATGCCCCGTTATACCGGATTGTCGCTCGGCGTTTGCAGATCGATGTTCTGGCCCGCAACGCGCACGCCCGCTCGTTCATGCCTTGTGGCCTGAACGAGCGGGCGGCGATGGTGGCAATCTCACGACCTGGAAACACTCACGGGGCTGAACTGGCTGGCTGGCAGATAATCGCGACGCCGCCTCCTGACATCTGCAACGTCAGATTCACGCCCGGCACATTGGGCAGGTTCACGCGATCAAACGCGCCCTGCAGCACGCCTGCGTGCATCACCAGCCAGCGCTGGCCGATATGCGGCACGAACCCATCAGGCAGGGTGACATTGAGCGTGCCGCCCAGCAGCGCGACGCCGCCGACTTCCAGCAGATCGCCCTCGCCGTCGCGCAGTTCGCATTGCACCGTTCCGTCGGCAGTCATGGTCAGATCGCCGGTGATGGTCATCTTGCCGAATGGGATGATCGAGCCGACGCATTCGATGTCGGCATCGACCACGCCCAAACCCTGCAGCGTGCCGCGGACTGAAACCTGCGCATCGGGCGCGACAAGCGTGCCGTCGCGCAGGTTGATCACACCGGAGTTCCAGTTCAGCGGCTGCTGGCCATCGAAGACGACATCACGGGCGTCGATCGCGCACGCGTCACCGCTGAGCTCCAGCTCGCCGCCATCGAAGACACGCAGGAACTCGCATGCCAACGCGCCGGCCTGCTGCTGGCCATTCGCGGCCGACAGCATGCTCAGCATCGCATTGGGAATGACGAGCACCTGACGGGCGACTGCGTCTGGTGCATCCACCACGACACGCCCAGTGACGACGACATCGGTGCTGGCCATCGGCACGAAGCCGCCGGACCAGTTCGCCGGATCGCTCCAGCGTCCGCCTTCAGCTCCTGTGAACACCGCCACCTCGCCGGGCATTGCGCCGCCGAAGTACATGCTGACGTCCATTGCATCCAGCACGCCGTCACTGTTGAGATCGGCGACGACCAGCTGGCCGAGTCCCATCTCGAACAGTTCGGGCACGGTGATGCTGCTGCGCGGAGCCGCCAAGCGCGGGTTGGTGCCGCACGCCGGGTCGCTGACGCGCAGGAAGTTGATGTTGATGTAGGTGAAGTCGCCTCCATCAACGTTGCCGTTGCCGCTGATGTCGGCATTGGGGGTCGTCAGACCGCATGGCGTTGATGCGCCAGGTGAAGTTCCGAAGGCACCCACGAACTGGCCGAAGTCCAGGATGTCGATGTACATGTCGTTGTTCAGGTTGCCGCCGACAAGAGCATCGGCTCCGCTGAACGCGACCGTGCATCCGCTGGATGACGAGACGATCTGGGCCACGCTTGCCAGCGTGTGCTTGGGATCGCGGATGCGGACGCAGTCATAATCGCCGCACGTGACGCCCGGCACGGTGAAGGTGGCCTGGCCGCCGTTGAACGTCGGGCTGACATCGACCTCCAGCGGCTGGTGAGCCGCTGTCGAATCGGCGAATTCCAGATGCAGGCAACGTTGCAGCGTGTCCGTCACGCCCTGCAGCTGCACAGTCAGCACCACATCGCCGCCGTTGCTGTCGCACGCGTCGCCGATGCCGTCGTTGTCGCTGTCGGCCTGGTCTGGATTGGCCACCAGCGGGCAGTTGTCGGTGTTGTTGGCGACATATCCGGGTGGAGGTGTGCACGCCTGGGTTGTCGGTCCACTCGGCGAACCGAAAAGATCGCCATCCGGATCGGCGTAGTACGTGTTGGTCACGCCATCGTCGATGACTCCATTGCAATTGTCATCCACACCGTTGCAGATTTCCGGCGCGCCGGGGAAGGTGAGGATCTGGTTGTCGTCACAGTCAAGGTTGTTGGTGGAGTATCCGAAGCCAAGCGTCTGACAGGTCACGATTGGCGGCGAGCCCAGGGCACCATATCCGTCATGATCGGCATCGACGAAGTAGTTGGTTGTGGCGAAGCCTTCATCCACGACACCATTGCAGTTGTCGTCGATGCCGTTGCAGGATTCGGAGACTCCGGGGTGGACTGCAGGGTTGCTGTCGTTGAAGTCGCCGCCGGGTGAGACATACCCGCTTGGGGGGCTGCATGCTTGCTGGCTGA
>CAZCGB010000273.1:0-4734 GCA_964498045.1 uncultured Isosphaeraceae bacterium | reverse complement strand
TGCGACCCAGGCCAGATGCACCACGTTGAGATCGCGCTTCGCCGCCGCCAGCAGGATGGCGAGCGTGGCCGGCGGCACGAGCACCCACGTCGTCGGCGACCATTCGCTCACGAATTGCAGCATGCGCTGCTGCGACCATGTCAACACCGATCCCCAGCCGCGCCATCCGGTCGTGCTGGAATGCAGCATGTTTTCGAGGAAGCGGCCATCGGTCATCACGTAGTTGATGACGGCGATCGACGCACCCGCAACGATCAGGCCGGTGAGGACAAAGACCACGAGGCTTGCTCGATTGCGCCAGAGCAGCCATAAACCGATGCCCACCGCCGCCCAGACGGCCGTCAGCTTCGCGAGAAAACCAAGGGCGCAGAGCACTGCGGCGAACCCTGCGCCGCTCGGCCGGTCATTGCGTCCGATGATCCACAGCGCCCACAACTGCAGCGCCAGCGCGAGGCCGTCGCTGCGAATCGTGCACAGCGCCTGGATGCCGGTGGGCGACGCAAGGACGCTTGCGGCCAGCGCGCAGGCGAAGAGCCTCGGGCAGCCGCGCTGCCGCGCCAGCACGATGACGCCCGCGAACCACAGGCATGCGCTGGTGTAGCCGATGATGCGGCCGGATTGCAGGTACTCGCCCGTCGCGCGGGCGAGGCCGGAATGCGCCAACACATGCAGGGGCATGTAGCGCGTGCCGCCGAAGTTGCCGTCGGCATCGCGCAGCGGCGGATACAGCACGCCGTGATCGGCATGCCACGCGAGCGCGACCCATGATCCGGAGGCGATGTTGATCCAGTACCGGTCCCGCGCCTGCGCCACCGCCAGCAGCGTCGCGATCGCCAGCGCCGCGACGATGATGACAGCCAGCATGATGGCCAGCAGTGTCTGCGGCCAGCGCGGCAGCGACTGATCATGTGCTGGCTTGCGCGATTCGTCATTCCCCGGCGCATCATCGTCCGCGCGCTTCACCTGTGACGCCGAGGCCGGCGATATCGACAGCACGGTCGGCCGGGAAGGAAGCGGCATCGTCGGGAATTATCGGCTCTCTCCGTGGGAAAGAGCGCAAAAAAGCGCCTTCTTGATCGCCATGCGGTTGTGCGTTCGACTCAGCCCCAGTTCATGATCACCGTCAGCAGGTCGCTGACATTGGTCTGATTGTCGCCATTGATGTCCGTTGAACAGAGATTCGGCGGCGGGCACGCGCCCCATGAGCTGATGATTGAGAGCAGGTCCGCGACGTTGACGAAGCCGTCGTGATTGATGTCGCCGAGGCGCAGCGGGCCGATCGCCAGGGTCTGGGCGTCCATGTCCTGCGGCGCGCTCTTGCCGCGGGCCTTCCAGCGATCATAGGCGTTCTGCCCGGTGCCATTGGTGACGTTCGTGTCGCGGAGAAACTCGATGTATTCCTTGCTGGTCGTCTGGTAGTTCAGCGTGACCACCGCCTGCACGGCCCGCTGCGGGATGACGAACTCGGTGTCGTCCCAATACTGGCCATCCGCGTAGGTCGCTTCAACTGGAGCGGCCTGCACCGCGGCGAACGCGGCGTTGGTGAAGCCGCGCGGCGGAATGCGGTTGTCCTTGAGCGCCTGATTGTTCAGCACGAGATGGAAGCCCTCGCCTTGCGGCATGTTCGTCGCCGCGGCGGTCGCGGCGTCGATGCCGAAGCGCGCCTCGTACACCTTGGTGTCGCCGGTGGTGAGGTCCGCGCATGTGTCGCACGATGCGTCATACCGGCCTCGCTCGGCGATCAGCGCCTGCTTGGCGTTGTAGAACTTCACATTGATCCACATGCGCCGGCCTTCGGGATAGCCCGTGGGGAGCTTGTGGCCGGTCTGATTGATGATCCGCACGCGCAATTTCGTGCCCGACTGAACCACCTGCATGTCGCTGGCGGCGCGGAGGAAATTCGTCGTGCGCTGCGCGTTGATCGCCAGTTTCTCAGGCGAGAGGCTGGTCGCCGACTGTCCATACTGGTCCATGACCGCGCCGAGAATCCACGTGTTGCCGCCGACGAACGAGTGCTCGGCGATATCCGGCCGCGGCGGAATCAGCGCGCCCGGCGTGGGGTCCCAGAAAGAGCACAGCCCGCCGAAATGCTTGGGCATGTGACAATCCTGGCACGATTGCATGACATAAGTGGGATGATCGCCGCCGAAGCGATGATCGGGGAAGTACACGCCGCCGTTGGCGAAGTCGCTGTTGAGCCACTCGCTGTAGGTGCGCTGCTCGGGCATCATGTCATTGGGATTGCCCGTGGGATGGGCCGAACCCACCGCATTCAGCGCATACGTGCCGTTGGGTTGGCGCGAGTAGACGGGGTTGCTCACATCGTGGCATGTGCCGCACAACTGTCCCGTGCGGTGGAATGGCGAAATCAGGATTGGCACGCCATGCATGTTCACTTGCACGTCATTGAGCGGCCCACGACGCACATCATCTGGATCGACGACGTATCGCGCATTGCCCGGGTATTGCGGCAAAAGACCCGAATTCGCCAATGCGGTGAGAATTGCAGTGTCCTCAACCGGATTGCTCGGCCGGGAAACCGGATCGACAAGTCTGTGGCAGAAGTTGCAGTTGACGCCTTCGCGATCCTGCGTGGTGAACGCGGACGCATCCGGAGGCAGGCTTCGACCCGCCAGCCATGCGCCAGGCGAGTGACAGCGAATGCAGAAATCGCCAGCGAATGCAGCGTCCTGGTTGGCAATGGCAAGGGCCGCGTGCCAGATCGGATCGCGCGCCGATTGGGCCATGACGCTCATGCTCCAGTTGTCGTACGGGGGAACGACTTCATCGGGATTGCCATCATCCTCGAACTGGTGGCATGAACGACATCCATTGGCGCTGAATATGGGGTCGTTGAGAGTGAGCTCCTGCGTCCCGGGCTCGAAGAAGTCGTTGACCGTGGTGGGAACCTGGGTTTGCTGCCCAAACGACTTTGGTGCGATGCAAAAAGCCGCGATCGCAGGCGCAATGGCGACCAGGGACATCCCTTTCAACCAATGATGCTGGCACAACACGAGCGTGATCCTCCTTCACCTGATTAGGCCGGGCGCATCTGGTTCCGATCGGCGATCGCTTGAGGGCACGCGGACCACCCGGACATCGTCCCGTAAGTCTCTGTCATTGCTTGAGATGCGGCGGTGGCCGCATGACATCATACTCCTGTTTCAGATTGCGGCAACAAAAACCGCCTGGAGCCGGCTGAAAACGGGTTTGATTGCTCGCTGGGGACAACCAGCACCTTCTCTCAAACTCCCTGCTGTCACAGACTGACCTCCGTGCTGCCATTCGACCGGGAGAGCTCGAAGGTTGCACACCGCTCAATTCCTCATCCTTCGATCGTGGCACATCCCGGTGTGAACCTGCGCCACAATCACTTGATGTCCTCATCGCACTACACTGCCCTTATGAAACGATGGCAGCATGCACGGCGATGGTTCATGAACGTGTCCGCGGCATGGCGCGGCATGATCGCGTGCTTGATATTTGCCTGCTCGCTCGCCCAGAGCGGCTGTGCCTCCAATTCAAACGGCCCCGAGGTGCTCACGGTCTCTGCAGACGACTATGGCCGCGCGTTTGACGCCGCCGTTGAAGCGGCGCGCAAGCAGGGCCTTGCGTCGGCGCTGCGCGATCGACGCGGCGGAGTCATCGAGACCACGCCACGCGTGGCGGGAACCGTTCTTGAACCCTGGCGAACCGACAATGCGTCGTTGGATCAGGCCTTGGAGAACACCATCGCCTTTCAACGTCGTCGCGCTCGGTTCGAGTTCGCACCGGCCGGATACCAGCCTCCAAATGATTCCACCGCCACTGACCTGTTGGAAGGTCCGGATGTGCTGAATGCCGGGCAGTCGCTGCTCGATCTCACGCAGGTGCAGGGCGACCTGGAACTTCGCGTCTGGGTGTATGTCGAGCGAGCCACCATTCCAGGACTTCGACGCAGCACATGGACGCGCAGCAAGACGACGCAAACCCTCCTGGTCTATCCCGAAGGAATGACCAAGGACAAGAAAGGCATGACCGTCAACTGGCAGCCTGTCGCCCGCGATCCTGCGTATGAACGGCGGCTGCTGCGCGAGGTGCAGGTCGCGCTGGAAGCCCATCAGGTTCTCCCGGATGCCGAGCCTTCCGAGCCGGCGTCGCAGCCGCAACGGCAACCGTTGGCGCTGTTGAACGAAAAGACGGATGTCAGGCAGTGACCGAGCAAGCAGATAAGTCGCGTACCCTTCGCATCGGCTGCCCGCTGTTGAACTTCGATTCTCGAACTCTGACCACTCGACCCACATGGCCACCACCAACCTCGCCGAACTGGAAGCCGCCGCACAGAAGTTCCGCTCCGACTACAACGGCGCGAAAGTGCAGATTCAAAAGGCCATCGTCGGCCACGACGAGATCGTCGATGGCGTGCTGACGTGCCTCTTCGCGGGCGGCCACGCGCTGCTCGAAGGCGTGCCCGGCCTGGGCAAGACGCTGCTCATCCGCTCGCTCGCCGAGGCGCTGAAACTGCACTTCAACCGCATCCAGTTCACGCCCGACCTCATGCCCGCCGACGTCACCGGCACGACGATCGTGGTCGAGAGCGACAAAGGCCGCGAGTTCCAGTTCCGCAAAGGCCCGATTTTCGCGCAGATTGTGCTGGCCGACGAAATCAACCGTGCCACGCCAAAGACGCAGTCGTCCTTGCTCGAAGCGATGCAGGAGAAGTCCGTCACCGTCGCAGGCACGACCTACAAACTC
>CAZCGB010000272.1:0-4737 GCA_964498045.1 uncultured Isosphaeraceae bacterium | reverse complement strand
CTTGCCCGCGCCGCTGGGGCCCACCAGCGCGATCATCTCGCCGGGCTTGACGTCGTTGTTGATCCCCTCCAGCACCTGCGCATCGGTGCCGGGATTGGTGAATCGCACATCGCGGAAGGTCAATCGTCCCTGCACCTTCGAGCGATCCAGCGTGATCGCGCCGGGCTTCGACGGCATCTCCGTCGGCTCGGCCAGGAGATCGAGCACGCGATCCAATCCCGCGAGCGAAGTCTGGAACGCCGTCGCGCTCTGCGCCAGCACCGCCACCGGATCGAGCAGCATCATCAGGTACGTGAGGAACAGGAACATATCGCCGATGGTGAGCTTGCCGTCGAGCACCTGCGTGCCGCAGTACAGCAGCAGCGTGGCCGAGGCGGCGGGGATGATGAACGACCAAGCGATGTCGATGCCCCTGCTCCACCACCACACGTGCGTTTCCTGGCGCGCGCGGAACTGATCGGCCTTGATGAAGCGCGAGGTCTCGCTGCGCTGCCGTGCGAAGCTTCGCACCACGCGGATGCCGCCGAACGCCTCGGTGCTCATGCCGTCGATCGCCTGCCGCGTGTTGTGCATGTCGCGGTACAGCGGCCGGATGCGCCGGATCCACATGCGGTGCGTGAACCACACCACCGGCAGGATCACCAGCGACCCCATCAGCAGCCGCCAATCCACGCAGGCCAGCACGATCAGGCTGCCGATCAGTTGCACCACGGCGCGCCACGGGTTGTACAGCATGCCGAAGATGAGGTCCCCGATCGCGCCGGTGTCTTCGCGCAGCAGGCTCGCCGTGCCGCCGGTCTTCAATTGATACACCCGGTGCAGCGGCAACCTCATCGCATGTTCGAACACCTTGCGTCGCACCAGCGGCTTGAGTTGGGCGGCGGTCTTCGTCGCCTGCCAGCGGCCGGTCATCCCGACGAACACCGACACCACCGTGAACGCCATGATGCTCAGCGCCACCAGCCACAGCATCTGCTTCCTGCTGAAATCGTCGGGGAAATACGGCTTGAGCAACCTCGGGATCGGCTGATTCCCCAGGATGTTGTCCACCACGAACTTGGTGGCGTACGGCGGAATCAGCGCGAGAATCGTCGACACCGTCACCGTCGCCAGGGCGAAGTACATCCGGCCATGAAAGCTGCGAAGCAGGCTCCAGAACTCCTTCAGCAGCACCGTCGCGCTGCGATGCCGCGAAGGCGGCTTGACGTCGGTTCCCGCCGCGCCGAATGCGGAAGTCGCGGCATTCGCGCCATATGTGTGCGGCCCGGCCGGGGCTTTGCCGTTCTTGCTCGATTGAGACGCCTCTTCATGCCGCTTGCGGAGGTCGGTGCGGTAGCGGCGAAAACGAAGTCTGCTGGCGAGAGAGCCGTGGGCCATGGAGTTGAGCGATGATAGGCCTCGCACGCACGAGAGACGGCGAATGAGCGGCAGTCCGCAGGTGCGCCCGCGTCTGATCAACGCAGGCCGAGCATGCGCGCCAGCAGTCCCGGCGGAACATCATCAACCAGCCCTTCGCGATCGATGGCAGATGAAGCGCTGGTCTTCGATTCGGGTGCGACGGCAATGTTCGCATCAGTCATTCGCAGCCGCTTGAGCGCGGCATGAGCAGCCGTGTATCCGCTGCGCACCGCGCCTTCCATCGTCGCCGGCCAGCCCGTATCGCACCAGTCGCCCGCGAGAAACAGGTTCTCGACGCCCTTGCCGCCCGCGTATTCCGCGGCGGCGGCCGGGCGAAGCGCATCGACGCTGGGCGTCGGCGCAAACGTCGCGCGTTTCTCCTTGATCGCCCGCGCATCAATCGGCTGCAACCCAAGCGAGCGCGGCAGCACATGATGAACGTCGGTCATCACGCGACGCACGATCTCGTCCTCGCTCAAAGCCATCCATGAATCAGCTGCGCTGATCACAGCGTGCAGATGCTGGATGCGATTTGCGCCGTCGCTGGCGACACCCTTGTTGAACAGCCACTGCACGCCGTGCGGCGGCTCGACAGCCACCAGATGCGGCAGGTCCATGATCACCTGGTCGAACCACAGATGCACGCCGAGGATCGGGCTGACCTGCAGGCGATCAAGCGACTGCAGCCGGCGATCGGACTGTTTGAGTATCTCGCTGCACAGCTTGTCGAGCCGATCAAACGGCACCGCGGCGATGGTGGCTGACGCGTCGATCATGCCTTCGTCGGTGATGACGCCTGTGACGCGTCGGCCGTCGAACGCGATCGCCTTCGCGCTCACGCCCAGATGCAGTTCGCCTCCCGCCGCGGCGATTTCGTTTTCGACGATGTCGTACAACTTCGCCAGCGGCACGCGCGAAAGGCCCATCGTGTACGACCAGCGGTTGGCGAGGAAGCCGTCTTGGAACACCTGCAGCGCGTACGCGGCGCTGACCTTGTCGACGCTCAAATTGCACGCGCTGACGATGATGGGCTCCCAGAAGCGCGTGACCGCCTGGCCGGGCTGGTCGCAGTCGTTGAGGAACTCGCTGAAGGTGCGGTTGGTCCATGCGAAGCGCCCGCGCTGACCCATGCGGATCATCCGCAGCATGGCGCGGGAGATGGCGCGCTTGCTGTCGCGCGAGAGGATCGTCATGCGCCAGAATGAGCCGGTGAGATGCAGCGGCGCGGGGAGCCAGCCGGCCTTGACGATATCGACCTTCGCATCGCGGCCGCCGGCGGTCCAATACAACTTCTTGTGCCACTCGATGTCATCGAGCACGTGCAGGCGGTCGTAGAGGTCGATGAGGTTGGTGCAGCAGCCCAGGAGGACGTGCTGACAGTTGTCGATGGTCGCGCCGGAACGCGGATCGGTGAGTGACGTCGCGCGGCCGCCCAGTCGCTTGCGCGACTCAATCAGGATGGGCGTCTCGCCCTGGTCGGCGATGCGCAGCGCAGCGGCGATGCCCGCCAGTCCGCCGCCGATGATGGCGACACGACGCTTCACACCGACGCCTTCGCGCGCCTGGCGGCCGGCGTGACCACTGGCGCAGCGTGCGCGGAGCGCGCCAGCCACTTCGCCCGCAGCGCGATCGCGCCCTTGTGCAGCGCGCTGACGCGCACGCGCGGGCCGGTGGCGACCTGCCGCGGATCGGCGCTGATCTTCTCCAGCAGGCGGCGATAGATCGTCGTCATCGCCCACAGCGTCGGCCGGCCGCTCGGGCCGATCATGTCATCCAGCGGTTTCGACCTGGCGTACGCCTCGGCTGCCCGATCGATCGTGCACTGCAGAACGTCGCGGCAGGCGTCGGGCGATTTCCAATGGCGCAGGTCGGCGGGAGAAACGCCCAGGCGCACAAAGTCCTCCTGCGGCAGGTACACGCGGCCGATGTCGAAGTCCTCGGCCACGTCTCGCAGGATGTTGGTGAGCTGGAAGGCGATGCCGCGCTCGGCTGCAAGCTGGGGCGCGCGCTCATCGCTGAATCCCCAGATCTCAATGCACAGCAGGCCCACCGTCGAGGCGACCTTGCGGCAATACGCCACGAGCTGTTCGTAGGTGTCGTAACTGGTGCGATGGGCGTCATCCATCTGGCCATCAAGCATGTGATGAAAATGCTGCGGCGAAAGTGTGAAACGCTGCGCCGTCTCCGCCAGCGCCAGCCAGAGCGGATCGTCGCTCGAAGGACGGCCGGCGATCGCGGCGTCGGTGTGCTGGCGGAACTCGGCGATGCGCGATTCCAGCAGATGAATCTCGCTGGCGTCGCAGGAATCGACGAGGTCGTCGGCCAGCCGCATCCATGCGTACACGGCGTAGATCGCGCTGCGCTGCGGCTCGGGCGAGAGGCGGATGCCGTAGTGGAAGTTGCGGGCCCGCAGGCGCGTGATGTCGCGGCAGCGCGCGAAGGCTTCTTCGAGGGCGGCGGAGTCGCTCACGCGCTCCTCCGCAGGTTGGCCGAACGTCGCGCCATCCACCACGCCCGCGCCACCAGCGCGATGCGCGTGGCCTTGCCCAGGCGCGGCCGATGCAGAGCAGTCTCGAAGTTCCACATCTCGATCTGCCTCAGCACATGCTGCCCGCCCGCCGAGAGCAGCCAGATGACCGGCCGGGTCTGCTCATGCACGCGATCGAGCAGATTTGAACCCTGCTCAAACAGCGGCCACGTGCGAGTGGTGCAGGCGCGCAGGACGCCGCGGAACTGCTCAAGAAAATCGCGATCGATGCCATAGCCCTGCCGGGCGGAAGCCAACAGACGGTTGTCGAAATCGGGGACATTTGCCGCATCAATCACGTCGCGAGGGACGTAGATACGGTCGCGCTCCAGAAGATCGCGCCGGACATCCTGCCAGTGGTTGGTCATTTGCAGTGCGGTGCAAGTGGCGTCGGAGTCGGCGAAGTTCGATTCGCTGCGCTGTTCGCCGCAGACCATGAGCACGAGTCGGCCGACGGGGTTCGCGCTCAGCCGGCAGTACTCGAGCAGGTCGTTCCACGTGCCGAAGCGCGTGATGGTCTGATCCTGCTCAAAGGCGCGGATGAGATCGTCGAATGGCTGCATCGGCAGGTCGTGTTTCTCGATGGTCGGCCTGAGCGCGATAAAGACGGGGTGACGAGGGTCTCCGTCGAAGCATTGCCGCAGTTCGCGGCGCCACCAGGCGAGCAGCTCCAATGAACGCTGACGGTCATGCACTTCATCGCCCAAGTCGTCGGCCCAGCGGCAGAATGCGTACACCGCGGCGAAATCATCGCGCATGTGTTCGGGCACGACCGCGCTGAGCACGCTGAAGTTCTCGTAGTGGCCGGTGGC
>CAZCGB010000271.1:0-4737 GCA_964498045.1 uncultured Isosphaeraceae bacterium | reverse complement strand
GGCGATCATGCTGAGCCTGGTGGTGTCGATCACCGTTGTGCCGTGCGCCGCGGCACGAATGCTCAAGCCGCATGACCACCAATCGGAATCGCGCTGGGCCCGCCTCGGCCACGCGTTGACGTGGCCGGTGCGCAAACCACTCGGACTCTTCAACGCGGCGATCGACCTGCTTTCGAACTTCCTCAGCAAGTTCGTGTATGTCGCCAGCGGCAGCAAGGTCTTCAGTCTGCTTGTGGTCTCGTCACTGACCATCGCGTCGCTGGTCGGCACGTACATGCTCATGCCGCCCAGCGACTACCTGCCGACGGGAAACCGCAACCTGGTGTTCGGTATGCTGCTGCCGCCGCCAGGATACAGCATGGATCAGCAGAAGCTGATCGGCGAGCGCGTGGAGACGACCATTCGGCCGTTCTGGGAGGCAGGCGACCTGCCGCGGAATTCGCCCGAGCGCAAAGAGGCCGAGAAGAACCTGCCGACGGTGCCGACCTTCGACATGGTGAAGATGCAACCGGGGCCGGCGATCACGCCGCCCGCAATGGACAACTATTTCTTCGTGTCGTTCGATGGCATGATGATTCACGGCGGCATCAGCGCCGAGCCCGGCAAGGCCGCGTTCATGGCTCCGCTGTTCAACTACGCCACGCGCGGCGAGAACGCGCCGGGCGTGCTCGGTTTCGCGTTCCAACTGCCTTTGTTCCAGCTCGGCGGCTCGACCGGCTCAGCCGTCAAGATCGACTTCGCGGGCGACGACCTCGCGGACGTCACCGCCGCAGCTGGCGCCGCCTACGCCAAGCTCGGCGCACTGTTCGGCTTCCAGCAGATTCAGCCAAGCCCCAGCAACTTCAACCTGCCCGGACCGGAGCTGCAGGTCGTGCCGAATCGGCGTCAGCTCAGCGATCTGGGCATGACGCCTGCTGATCTCGGCCTTGCGATCCAGGCGTTGGGCGATGGCGCGATCGTGGGCGAATACCGCAAGGCCGGCGAGGCGATCGACCTCAAGGTCATCGCCAAGGACGCGGTCGATCAGCACATCATCGGCCCGCTGACCGACACGCCCATCGCCACCGCGGGGGGCCAGATCGTCCCGGTGAGCAGCCTCGCCGAGGTGCGGCGCGTCACGAGCCCGCCGCAGATCAACCGCGTGAATCGGCAGCGGGCCGTCACGCTGCAGTTCACCGCGCCGCCATCAGTGCCGCTCGAGCAGGCCATCACCAGCATCGACGCGACGCTCAAGGACATGCGCGCCGCAGGCGAGATTTCGCCCGACGTGGACACCGGCTTCACCGGCTCGGCCAGCAAGCTTCGCGCGGTGAAGTACGCGCTGCTTGGCGACGGCACATTGCTGGGCACGCTGAACTCCTCGCTGTTCCTTGCCCTGGCGATGACCTACCTGCTGATGTGCGTGCTGTTCCAGAGCTTCACGCACCCCCTGGTCATCATGTTCAGCGTTCCGCTGGCGACGCTCGGCGGCTTCGCTGCGCTTGCTGCGGTGCGGGCATGGAGCCTTTCTGATCCCCTCATGCCCGATCAGAAACTCGACGTGCTGGCCATGTTGGGATTCGTGATCCTCATTGGGACGGTGGTGAAAAACGCCATCCTCATCGTGCACCAGGCTCTGAACTTCATGCGAGGCATCAGCGATGTGCCGGGCGTGGTCGGCGTGCTGAAGCCGCGGCAGGCCATCGCCGAAAGCGTCCGCACGCGCGTGCGCCCGATCCTCATGACCACCGCCACCACGCTGCTTGGGCTCGTGCCGCTGGTGATCATGGACGGCGCGGGCAGCGAGCTGTATCGCGGACTTGGCGCCGTGGTGCTGGGTGGCCTGCTGGTCTCCACCATCTTCACGCTCGTGCTGATTCCGCTGCTGATGAACCTGTCGATTGGTTTCGCAACAGCGATTCGGCGCGTGCTCGGGCTGCCGGAGACGCAGCCGAAGCTCGCGGCGACGACTGCGACGACAGAAACGACGCATGAAACGTGGGCGGGCAACGGCAGCACAGGCTCGCATGGCGATGCGGCCCGGCCGATGGCGTCGCGATCCGCGTAACGCCGCGCCGCATTGACGGACCCCGGTTTCATTTCACCGGCGCGACGAGTTCATGGCTTTCCGGCTCGTTCGCATCGAGCACGATCGTGAATTCGTGCGAGGCGCCTTCGCGCGGAAAATCCAGGATCGCTTCGCCGCGAAGCTCCGTCCGCACCAGACCCTGCACGAGCCCTGTTCCCACGCCGGCCCTGACTGGTTCAGAGATCTCGCGCCCCCCGCGCTCGCGCCAGCGCAGACGCAGCGAGCGCTCACCTTCGTTCCGCGGGTGCGGGTCAAGGGACCACTGCACGTCGATGTGCCCGCCTCCGCCCGCTGTATTCGCCAGCACGCCGTATTTCAGGCTGTTCACCAGCAGCTCCTGCACGACCATTCCCAATGCGGTGGCCTGCCGCGGCACAACAGCCACGGCCGGGCCGGTGATGCGCAGGGCCTGCTGCGCGCCGACCGGAGCAAGCGTCAGAATCAACTGCCGCAGGTCTACGGCTTGCCAGTGCTCGCGCGAAAGCAGCGCATGCACCACCGACATGGCCTGCACGCGCGTGCGAATCGACGCCGCGAAGTCCTTCACTGAGCGACTGTCGCGTGAAGAGATGTCGATGAGCGCCGCCAACGAGGCAAGGTTGTTGCGCACACGGTGATCAAGTTCGCTCAAGAGCAGTCGCTGCAGGTGATTGCTGCGCTCCAGGGCCTGCTCTGCCTCCTTCCGCCGCGTGATGTCCACATCCATGCAGATGAATGTGGGATTCGCGCCGCTGGGAATCTCGAAGATCGTCGAATAACACCAGCCCTTGCGTCCGTCCTTCGCGGTAAAGGACCATTCTCCGGGATCGGTCGATGTTCCCGTGCGATGCACTTCACGCAGCACGCGCGCGAATTCGGCGGCGCCGTCAGCGTCGAGCATGAGCGCGTCCAGCCGCTTGCCCAGCGCTTCCTCTTCGCTCCAGCCGAACAAGCGGGTGGCGGCGGGGCTCCAGAAGACCACCCGCCCGTCGAGGTCATAGCCCTGGATGGCCACATTGGGCGTGTTCTCGATCACCGCGCGCATGCGCGCTTCGCTCTCGCGCAGCGATTGCTCCGACTGCTTGCGCTCGGTGATGTCAGCGATGCTGCCCACCATGCGCACCGCCTGGCCGCTCGCGTCGCGAGCGACCACGCGGCCGCGCGACAGCACCCACTTCCATGCGCCGCTTCGCGTTCGAACGCGGTACTCGGCTTCATACGTGTGACTGTCGCTGGCCAGCGCAGCGTTCAATCGACGCATGACGCCTGGATGATCATCCGGATGCAGCAGATTCTCCCAGAGCGGCTTCTCACGCTCGAATTCCTCGGGTGAAAATTCGAGCAGGTTTGGCCAAGTCGGGCTGAACGACGTTTGGTCGTTCGCAACGTCCCAATCCCAGAGCGGATCCACCGCTGAGTCGAATACGCCGCGAAGGCGTTCCTCGCTCTCGCGCAGCGCGGCTTCTGTGCGCATGCGCTCGGTGACGTTGACAGCCACGCCGATGACGCCTGTGATGCGCCCATCGGGCGCCGCCACCGGCGCAAAACGCGATTCGAACGTCACATCCTGCAGCGTGACGGTGTCCGTGACCACCTCGCCGGCCAGCGCGCGGCGGTGATTCTCGACTGCTCCCCGCACATGTCCATACAGCTCAGACACGCTCTTGCCGACGATGTCACCCGGGCGGCGATCGATGGCGCTCAGTCCGCGGCCCTCGGACAGCGTGAACACCAGATTCGCATCCGTCGCCCAGAGCACCACCGGCGCCGCATCCACAACCGCCTTGAGCTTTCGGGCGATGTCGGATACCGCACGCTCGGCGTCCTTGCGCGGCGTGATGTCGCGACCCTGCACCTGGATCGCCGGCTTCCCACCGAATTCAATCGCTGACGCTCCGACTTCCACTTCAATTTCCCTGCCGTCGGCACGAACCCAGCGTTCCTCAATCATCGGCAATGCGTCGCTTGTGGTCGAAAGCCTCCGGATCCTTTCACCGACAATCGCCCTGGAGGATGGCGCGATCAAGTCCATCGTGGCGGTGCCGAGCAATGCGCTGGAATCTGCGTGTCCCAGCATGCGCACAGCCGCCTCGTTGCAGAATGCGATGCGACCCTGCTGATTCACAATGATCGCATCGGTGGATGACTGCACGAGATTCCGGAATCGCTGCTCGCTCAGCGCCGTCTGCTCCTCGGCTTCTTTCTGCGCGGTGATGTCGATCAGAAAGCCGTGCAGTTTCAACGACTTGCCTTCGCGGCGGATGATGCTGGTCAGGTCGCGGAACCAGACAACCCCGCCGTCGCGTTTGAGCATGCGATACTCGAACTCGTAGTCGATGCCGCTCGAAGTCCGCTCCCTGCTGTATGCCCTGGAACGCTCGCGATCCTCGGGATGGACATGGTTGTACCAGAACTCCGGCTGCATCCAATCCTGCATCGAATACCCGAGTATGCGTTCTGCCTGCGGACTGACAAACGTGAATTGCTTGCTGGTTGGATCAAACTCCCAGGCGATCAGACGCACATCCTCGACCAGTCGGCGCAAGCGTTCCTGGCTTTCAGAAAGCGCCATCGCCGCCTCTTCCGCTCGCGACCGCTCGTCATCCAACAGCCAGATCACCACGCCCAGCGACATCACCACCTGCACCAGGCCGTTGAACAAGCCCGCGTACTCGACCATGAGCAATCGG
>CAZCGB010000270.1:0-4784 GCA_964498045.1 uncultured Isosphaeraceae bacterium | reverse complement strand
CGGCAGGTCTCGCAGCGTCGCGGCGATCGATCCGATTCAGCGGCGGTTCATCACAGGCACGTGGAAAATGCCCAAGAACGGCGACGAAGTCACGCTGGGCGATGGCTCGAAGCGCGCCTGGAGCGAAGTCGAGGCCGGCGCGGACGGCACGATTCCCGCTGACAAGACGCGCAGCGGTTACGCGCTGTGGCTGGTCGATTCCGACGCCGACAAGATCATGCTGCTCAACGCCCGTGGCCACGGCATGGCGTACGTCAACGGCGAAGAGCGCGCGGGCGATCCCTACGACAACGGCATCGTCAGCCTGCCGGTGAAACTGCACAAAGGCGTGAATGAGATTCTGCTGCAATGTCCGCGCGGCGCGGTGAAGGCGGAACTGGTTGAGCCCGCGTCAGCCGTCATGATCTCGACGATCGACGCGACGCTTCCCGATGTGGTGCGGGGATTTCCGGAAATGGCGGCGGCCGGCGTTGTGATCGTGAACGCCAGCGACAACCCATTGGTTTCGCGGATGATCGAGGCGACGGACGCCAGCGGGCGGGAGCACGTCATGACGCCGATTCCAACGATTCCGGCGCTCAGCGTTCGGAAGTGCCGCGTCAATCTCCCGGCGATCGAAGCGGGGGAATCCAATGAGGTCGTCCTGCGGTTGTCGATCATGCCTTCGACGGTCGGAGCGACGTCTTGTGAGATCAAGTTGGATGCCGTCGAATCTGTCGCGATGAGGAAGCGCACGTTCGTCAGCGACATCGACGGCAGCGTGCAGTACTTCGCGATGCGGCCGGCGTTGAAATTGACAATGGAGAACGCCCTGATCCTCACGCTGCATGGCGCGAGTGTCGAAGCCCGCAGCCAGGCCGCCGCTTACAAGAGCAAGGAGTGGGCGCATATCGTCGCGCCCACCAATCGCCGGCCGTTCGGCTTCGATTGGGAGGACTGGGGCCGGCTCGACGCCATCGAAGTCCTCAACATCGCGAAGGCCGAACTCGCCATTGATCGGCAGCAGGTCTACCTCACCGGCCACTCGATGGGCGGCCACGGCACGTGGCAGATCGGCTCGACGTTTCCCGGCGAGTTCGCCGCCATCGCGCCCAGCGCGGGGTGGATCAGTTTCGAGTCGTACTCCGGCGGGCGCGAAGCCGCGTCAGGCATTGAAGCCGATGCGATGAAGTCGATCATGCGCCGAGCCGGCAACGCCAGCCGCACGCTGGAACTCCAGCACAACCTGGAAGACGTCGGCATCTACATCCTGCACGGCGAAAAGGACGACAACGTCCCCGTCGAGCAGGCCCGCACCATGAAGGCCGAGTTGGACAAGTGGCATCACGATCTGGAGTATCACGAGCAGCCCGGCGCGGGGCATTGGTGGGGCGATGAGTGCGTCGACTGGCCGCCGCTGATGGAGTTTCTGCGGAAGCATCGAAAACCCGACGCGAAGGCGATTGATCACGTGATGTTCGCCACGGCTTCGCCCGGCGTGAGCGCATCACGCGACTGGGCGATGATCATGCAGCAGCAGAAGGCAATGTCGTTCAGCAGGATTGATCTCAATCGCGACTTGGCGAAGCACACCATCACCGGCTCGACGGAGAACGTCGCTCGCCTGGCGCTGGATGGCAGTGACTTCGACGGCCTTGCTCCGATCACGATTGAACTGGACGGCCAGCAGATTCGCGCGCAGGCTTCGCCATTCGATGCGATGGGCATTCAGTTGATCCGCACGGGCGATCGCTGGAGCGTGGCGGCGTCATCGCTCGCGCCGACGCAGAAGACCCCCGCGCGCTGCGGCCTGTTCAAGTCCGCCTTCAACCACCGCTTCATGTTCGTGTATGGCACGAAGGGCACGCCCGAAGAGAGCGCGTGGGCTCTCAACAAGGCCCGCTTCGACGCTGAGACGTTCTGGTATCGCGGCAACGGCTCGGTCGATGTCATCGCCGACGTCGAGTTCGATCCGAGCGATGCCGCAACACGCGATCGCAGCGTCATTCTTTACGGCAACGCCGACACTAATGCCGCGTGGGATGCGCTGTTGCACGATTCTCCCGTACAGGTGCGCCGCGGAGCCGTCGCCATCGGCAAACGTGAACTCAAGGGCAATGCGCTCGCGTGTCTGCTCGTTCGCCCGCGTCCCAGCAGCGGTGTCGCCAGCGTCGGCGTCGTGTGCGGCAGCGGAGCGGTCGGCGCGCGAATCACCGATCGACTGCCGTATTTCGTCTCGGGCGTGGCGTATCCCGATTGCATCGTGTTTGACGGTGGCGAGTTGAGTCGTGGCGGCAGCACCGGGCTGGCGATCACGGCAGCGGGGTTCTTCGGCAACGACTGGTCCGTCGAAGCCGGCGACTTCGCGTGGGATCAGTGACCGCTCAATGGAATTCACCGCTGAGACGCTGAGACGCTGAGAACGCCGAGAGCAAACGACAGCACAGGAGATTTCGGACGGACAACCGCCGAACTCACTCTCTGCGTCTTCAGCGTCTCAGCCGTGAATCTCGGCGTGTCAGGCGCGGGCCCGCAGCAGCAGCACGGGAATGGCCGTGCGATGCCTGACAGCTTCGGCGACGCTGCCGAGCACCACGTCCTTCACGAAGCCGTGGCCGTGCGTGGACATCGCGATCAGATCGGGCTGCACGCGCTTCGCAAGCGCGAGGATCTGCGTCGAAGGGTCGCCGCATTCCAGGTGGGTTTCGACCTCGAAGCCGTCGCGCTGCAGATCTTCGCGCCGGCGATCGAGATACGCCTGATCCTCGCGCATCTCCTGGCTCTCAGCCATGTTCAGCCCCTTCTGATTGCGAGCCGCGTGGCCGTCGGCGACATGCACGAGCGCGAGGCGCGAGCCGCACATTTTTGCCAGCCCGCGGATGTGCGCGAGGATCGCGTCATCGGTGGGCGAGTTCTCAAGCGGGATGAGGATTGTGCGGTACATCGATTTTGGATTTTGGATTGGGGATTTTGGATTGGCGATGATCAAGAAGATTGTCGTTATCAAGGAAGCACTGGACGCAACCAATCCAAAATCCAAAGTCGCAAATCCAGAATCATCACAGCCACTCTCGTGCAGTCTGCACCAGCAGATAGCCGTTGAGCGCGACGATGATCACCGTGATCAGCCACGCTGTGACGATCAGCCAGGGTTTGTTCGCGAAGACACCCATCTTGCGCTTCTCGCTGGTGAACCATACCAGCGGAATCACCGCGAAACTCAGTTGCAATGAGAGAATCACTTGGCTGAGCACAAGCAGTTGCCCCACGCCCTTCTCGCCGTACAGCGCAGCCACGATCACGGCCGGGACGATCGCGATCAGGCGCGTAATCAACCGCCGCAGCCACGGCCGCAGCCGGATGTTGAGGAACCCCTCCATCACGATCTGCCCTGCGAGCGTGCCGGTGAGCGTCGAGTTCTGGCCCGAAGCCAGCAGCGCCACGGCGAAGAGCGTGCTGGCCGCCGCCGCACCCAGTACGGGCGTCAGCAGTTGATACGCGTCGTTGATGTCGGCGACGTTCTCATTTGGCGTGCCATGAAACGCCGCGGCAGCGAGAATCAGAATCGCCGCGTTGATGAAGAACGCACACAACAGCGCCGCCGTCGAATCGATCGTCGCGTACTTGATCGCCATGCGCTTGCCCGGCTCATCGCGCTTGAACGCACGCGTCTGCACGATGCTCGAATGCAGATACAGGTTATGCGGCATCACCGTCGCGCCCAGAATGCCGATCGCGATGTACAGCATTTCAGGATTGGTCACGATCTGCGGCGTCGGCATGAGCCCGCCCATCACCGCGCGAATCTCCGGCTGCGCGACGAGCAGTTCATACAGGAAGCACCCGCCGATGACGACGATCAATCCTGCGACGATGGATTCCAGCAGTCTGAAGCCGCGCGCCTGCAGCAGCAGCACCACCATGACGTCGGCCGCGGTCAGCAGCACGCCGTACACCAGCGGAATGCCGAAGAGCAGGTTCAGCGCGATGGCCGAGCCGATGACTTCCGCCAGATCGCACGCCGCGATGGCGATTTCGCACAGCACCCACAGACAGAACGAAACCGGCTTTGAATAGTGGTCGCGACAGGCCTGCGCCAGATCGCGCCCGGTGACGATGCCGAGTTTCAGCGACAGGTGCTGCAGCAGGATCGCCATGAAGTTGGAGATGAGGATGACCGAGAGCAGCGTGTAGCCGAACTTCGCGCCGCCGGCGAGATCGGTCGCCCAGTTGCCCGGATCCATGTAGCCCACGGCAACCATCAGGCCCGGCCCGCTGAACGCGAGCATCTTCCGCCACACGCGCCCGCCGTGCGGAACGGGGATGGAGGAATGCACCTCGGGCAGCGAAGGTGAATGGCTTTCTCGCCGCCAGCCGTGGTTTGTCGTGGTCGAAGCGCCGACGGACGACGCGTCGATGGCGGGCGCGGGATGATGCAATCGATCGCTCATGCGCGTCGGTCCTTCTTCGATGATCGCTCGCTCACGAACGCCTGCATGCGCTGCAAGGTCGCCTCGCCCACGTGATGCTCGATGCCTTCGGTGTCGCGCTGCGCGTCAGCTTCGGGCACGCCCAGCGCGAGCAGGAAGGCCAAGACGATCTCATGCCGCCGCCGGCTTTCCGCCGCCAGCCGCTCGCCCCGCGCGGTCAAGCGGATCGGCCGGTACGGCTCGGTCTCGACGAGGTTCTCCTCGACCAGCCGGGCGATGACGCGCGTCACCGTGACGTGCGTCACGCCCATGTGCGCAGCCAAATCCTTGACCCGGCACTCGCCGTGGCGATGCAGGATGTCGCTGACGGCCTCC
>CAZCGB010000269.1:0-4808 GCA_964498045.1 uncultured Isosphaeraceae bacterium | reverse complement strand
TGGTGTGCAGCGATTCGGGCTCGAGGAAGACGTGATGTGACTCGCGCTGCGCGAAGCGGATGACCTTGTCTTCGATGGACGGGCAATAGCGAGGGCCGCACTCAGCGTCGATCTGACCCGAATACATCGGCGCACGATAAATGTTGGCGCGGATGAGGTCGTGGGCTTTCGGAGTCGTGCGCGTGATGCGGCAGGCGACTTGGGGGAGGCGCGGGACAAATTGGGAGCGAGCCGGGCCGTCCTCAGCCCCGATTGAGGCCGTGTTCGTGAGATTACTGAATGGAGTCGGCGGATCGTCGCCGTATTGCGGATCAAGATTCTCCCAGTCGATGGATTCGCGCGCAAGTCGCGGCGGAGTGCCGGTCTTGAGCCGTCCGAGTTCAAGTCCGAGTTTGCGCAGCGTGTGCGAGATGCCGACGGCCGCGCCTTCGTTGACGCGGCCGCCCTCGGTCTTGCGCTCGCCGGTGTGCATGAGGGCGCGCATGAACGTGCCGGTGGTCAGCACAACTGCGCGAGCGCGGAGAAGTCTTGAGCCCTGGGTCTTGAGGGCCAATGGCGCGGAATAGATCGGCCTGGCGCGTCCGATGTTGGCGAGATTCCGTTCAATCTGCGTAGAATCAGCATGCACGACCACCGAACCGGCGGGCACCAGCGCGCCGATGACTGTTTCGTCCTCTACGACTATGTCATCAATCGTGCTGGCGATGACGTCGATGCGATCGGCACGGCTCGCAATTAGGCGTTGGATTTCCGCGCTGTAGGCGTATTTGTCGCATTGGGCGCGTGGGCCGCGCACTGCCGCGCCCTTGGAAGTATTGAGCATCTTGAACATGATGCCGGTGGCGTCGGTGGCGAGGGCCATGATGCCGCCCAAGGCGTCGATCTCGCGGACCATCTGGCCCTTTGCCAGGCCGCCGATGGCGGGATTGCACGACATCACGCCGATCTTGGATGGGTCCATCGTGATCAGCGCGACCTTGGCGTGTTCATCGCGTGATGACAGCGCGGAGGCGGCCGCCCATGCGGCTTCGGTTCCCGCATGCCCGCCGCCAATCACGATGACATCGTAGAAGTCGCGCATTGAGCGGCGATTGTAGGAATCTCCATCAGCCGCGGGTGAATACCCGCGGACGTACGCGACTGCTGAAACATTGACGTTTCTGGACGGCAGACGTCTCCGCGGGTTGCCACCCGCGGCTGCGGACGGCGCACGCAGACCACTCCTAGTCGTCCACAGTCCACGTATCGCCTTCGTTCAGCAGCGCGACAAGATCGCCTTCACCGCGCTTGGCGATGGACTGATCGATCTGCTCCTTGACCAGTTCATCGTAAGGCCGTTTCGACGGGTCGCAGTACAGCACGCCGAGAGCCTCGGGGAACTCCGGATGGTCCATCTGCGCCAACGCGAACGCGATGGCGAGGTTTGTCTCATCGTGAATCAGCAAGTCATCGGTGTTCACGCCGTTGGCCAGCTGCACGACCTCGAGTCGCGTGCCATTGAGGCGAATGCCCTTCTCGTTGTTCTTGCCGAAGATCAGCGGCTTGCCGTGCTCGAGCATCACAGTGTTGTCGGGCCGCGTGTCCTTCTGGCTCGCATAGAACCAGCTCTGGTGATTGAAGATGTTGCAGTCCTGGTAGACCTCAGTCAGCGTCGTGCCCCGATGGGCGGCGGCGCGGAGCATCATCTGTTCCTGATGCTTGAGATCGATGTCGATCGTGCGCGCGACAAACGAGCAGCCGCAGCCGAGGGCGAGCATGAGCGGGTGAATCGGGTAATCGAGCGAGCCTGCGGGCGTGGACTTGGTCTTCTTGCCGAATTCGCTGGTGGGGGAGTACTGGCCCTTGGTCAGGCCGTAGATGCGGTTGTTCAGCAGCAGGATGTTGATGTCGACGTTGCGGCGGAAGACGTGAATGGTGTGATTGCCGCCGATGGAGAGCAGATCGCCATCGCCCGAGACCAGCCAGACATCGAGTTTGGGATTGGCGAGCTTGATGCCGGTGGCGAAGGCTGGCGCGCGGCCGTGAATCGAGTGCAGGCCGTAGGTGTTCATGTAGTAGGGGAAGCGAGCGGCGCAGCCGATACCGGAGACGAACACGTAATCCTCCTTGCGCGTCGGCAGCGTGCTGATGGCCTTTTGCACGGCTTTGAGGATGGCGTAGTCGCCGCAGCCGGGGCACCAGCGCACTTCCTGGTCGGAGGCGAAGTCTTTTGGTGAATATGTTGGAAGAGAGGTGGAGGACATGGGTTGTGTCCGAGAGGGTGGGCCGCTTGCGGTTTAGCCGGTCACGTGCGCGACGCACGGCCAAGCCGCAAGGGGCTGCGTTCGAAGCCTATTTCTTCATGATCTCCAACGTGCGATTGACAAGATCCTCCACGCGGAACATGCGGCCGCTGACCTGGTTGATGCCGATGGCGTCGATGAGGTACTGCGCGCGAATGAGCGTGCGCAACTGGCCGAGATTGATCTCGGGGATAATCACCGTTCGGTAGTTGTGCAGCACGTCGCTGAGGTTCTTCGGGAACGGGCACAAGTGGCGCAGGTGCGCGGTCGCGACGCTATGGCCTTGCTTGCGCAACTCATCGCCGGCGGTGGTGATGGCTCCGTATGTCCCACCCCATCCCAGCAGCAGCACGTCGCCGGTCTCCGGGCCGCGCACTTTCAGCGGCGCGATCACCTCCGCGGCCTTCTGCACCTTCAGCCAGCGCGTGCGCGTCATGTAGTCGTGATTGTCGGGGTCGTAGGAGATGTTGCCGGTGTTGTCCTGCTTCTCGAGCCCGCCTACGCGATGTTCCAGTCCGGGCGTGCCGGGAATGAACCACGGGCGCGAGAGCGTGACGGGATCGCGTTTGTAGGGCAGCGGCGGCGAACCCGTGCCTGCCGGGTTGTTGTTCTCTGTCGGGTGTGAGATGACAATGGGCGCGATCGCATCCAGATCGGGCACGGCCCAGGGCTCGGCCCCGTTGGCGATGTAGCCGTCGGTAAGGACGATGGCCGGGCACATGCAGCGCACGGCAAGGCGACACGCTTCGATGACAATGTCGAAACAGTCGGCCGGGCTCTGCGCCGCGACAACGATCACCGTCGATTCGCTGGGTCTCCCCAGCACCGCATGCAACAGGTCGGCCTGCTCAGTCTTGGTGGGCATGCCGGTGGATGGCCCGGCCCGCTGCACATCCACGATGATCAGCGGCAGTTCCAGCATCACCGCCAGGTTCATCGCTTCGGACTTGAGCGCCATGCCCGGGCCCGACGTGCCGGTGACGGACAAGTCGCCGGTGAACGAAGCGCCGATCGCCGCACAGATGGCGGCGATCTCATCTTCAGCCTGGAAGGTGCGCACGCCATAGTTCTTCAAGCGCGAAAGATGATGCAGCAGTTCTGACGCCGGCGTGATCGGATATCCCGAATACATCAGCGTCTTACCGGCTTTCTTGGCCGCGACGACCAGCCCCAGCGCGGTGGCCTCGTTGCCGCTGATGCGTCGGTAGCGGCCTTTCTTCAGTTTGGCCTTGGCGACTTGATAGCGCTCGGTGAAAATCTCCGCGGTCTCGCCAAAGTTGTATCCGGCCTTCAACGCGCGGATGTTCAGGTCGGCGATCTCGGGTTTGTGCTTCTCAACTGTGAAGTAGTCAGTGAGGTATTTGGTGGTGGTTTCGAGCGGCCTCTCGAAGAGCCAGTACACCAGCCCGAGCGCGTACATGTTGCGGCAGCGATCGGTGTCCTTCGCGCCGAAGCCGGTTGAAGCGAGCGACTCGCGCGTCAGGCGGCTCATCGGCACGCGATAGAGTCGATACCGGCGATTGAGTTCGTCGTCATCGAGCGGGTTGTAGCCTTCCTTGTAGCCGCACTTCTTGAGATTGACCTTGTCGAATTCGTCTTCGTTGACGATGACGATGCCGCCGGGCTCGACGTCGGCGAGGTTGGTCTTGAGCCCGGCCGGGTTCATCGCGACCATGGCGTGAACCTTGTCGCCGGGCGTGAAAATCTCCTCGGACGAGAACTGCAGTTGGAATCCCGAGACGCCGAACGTGGTGCCGCGCGGAGCGCGAATCTCGGCGGGGAAGTCGGGAAAGGTGGCGACATCGTTGCCGAAGAGCGCGGACGTGTTGGTGAACTGCCCGCCGGTGAGTTGCATGCCGTCGCCGGAGTCGCCGCAGAAGCGGATGACGACCGACGACCGTTGTTGAGTCGGCACATGACGCGGATTGTTTTGGGTGTCGGTGCTCATGGTGCTTGCGAGCGCTCCGAAGATCAGTTGATTGTACGTCCTTCGCCAAAGCCCAGGGATGGCCATCCCTGGGCTTTGGAGCGTGTACGCGAAACTATCCTGCCTTCATCGCGTTGATCAGATCAACCACAGCCTTCTTTCCATCCGCGAAGTACATCAGCGTGTTGTCGTTGGCGAAAAGCGGATTCGGCAGGCCTGCGAACCCGGCGCTCAAGCTGCGCTTGATCACCACGACCGTGCGGGCCTTGTCCACATCGATGATCGGCATGCCGGCAATCGCGCATGTCGGATCGGTTCTGGCGAGCGGGTTCACGGTGTCATTCGCGCCGAGCACGATCGCGACGTCGAAATTCTGGATTTCACCGTTGATCTCGTCCATCTCCTTGAGTTTCTCGTAGGGGATGTCGGCTTCCGCCAGCAGCACGTTCATGTGGCCGGGCATGCGTCCGGCGACGGGATGAATGGCGTATTCGACGTCGCCGCCGCGCGACTCGATGAGGTTGGCGAGATCGCGCACTGCATGCTGGGCCTGCGACACCGCCATGCCGTAGCCGGGCACGACAACGACTTTCTGCGCG
>CAZCGB010000268.1:0-4814 GCA_964498045.1 uncultured Isosphaeraceae bacterium | reverse complement strand
CGTGGGCCGATCTAATCGCCTGATCATGCGGCGACCCGACGAACGCCGGTGCCGAGGAATCGCACGAGACGGTCGCGATCGGCTTGCGTGACGAAGTCGGTGAATTTCAACGCCATGCGACGCGGGCCAGGGTCGTCCTCTTCAGGATTCACCCACACGACGTCAGCATGAGCCTGCACGTCGCGGGTCTCGCCGGGAAGGGTGAAGCGCACCTGCAGCGGTTCGCCTTCGGGCAGCGGCTCATCGAGTTCGATGCGGGCTCCGCCTTCGGAGATGTCGTATGCGTGGCCGTGCATCGCCTCTCCTGCCGCATTCGCGGCGCAGGTCGCTTCCACGGTGGTGTACATGGCCGGCAGGGCGAATCGCTCATGCAGACGACGGTTGAAGTTCCGGCGCTCATCCACGGGGCATGTCTCCGATAACAAGGTCGAACCACCCTGCTATCGGCAGGCGAATGCCCTGGGTTAAGTGAACGTCATCCACAACAGCGGGAAAATCCCCGCTCAGGCGTTCGCGTTCTTCGCCACAAGCTGAATGTTGATGCTCTCGATCGTCACGCCCATGTGCGATTCGATGGCCCGCAGCGCTTCCTGCGGAATGCCGGCGATGAGATGCTTGCCAAGCGCGGGCGGCACATCGCGGATTTCCTTGTCGCCCACGCGCACGTGCAGGTGATCGGTCGTATCAGCGTCGAAGCGGCAGATTCCCGATATCGTCGCCATGCGCCGGACCAGCCCGGCCTCGCACAGCGTGTCCAGCGTGTTGTACACCGTCGCCCGGCTCATGCCGCACGATCCATCCTGCGGCAACATGCGATACAGTTCGTCGGCCGTCGGATGACTCTTGGCCGCGCGAAGGGTTTCGAACAACGCCTCACGCTGTCGCGTGCAGCGGAGTTGATGAAGTGCGAAAAGGTCTCGTGTGCAGATCAAGCGGACAATTCCCTCGCAGTCGTATGCAGCCACTCGCCCGCGGCGCGTGGCGATCATTGAATTATTCCCCGCGATTGCGCATAAGGCCAGTTGCAAAACCCACTGACTGCGTAGCACACGCCGCATGACGCTCCAGATTCTCAAGGGTGATGCTGAAGCGCCGCTGCAGCCCCTGCTGGTGGCCGGAAGAACCGTCGCCGTTATCGGCTATGGGAACCAGGGGGCGGCCCATGCGTTGAACCTGCGCGACTCGAACGTGCGGGTCATTGTCGGCGCGCGGGATGGCCGCGGCGCAGATGCCGCCCGTCGGGATGGATTCGAAGTCGCGCCGTTCGAACGCGCCGCGGGCGTGGCTGACCTGGTCATCATCGCACTGCCTGATGAAACGCAGCCGGAGATTCTGCGCGACAGCATTGTGCCCCACCTTCGGCCTGGCGCGACGATCGGCTTCATTCACGGATTCACCGTTCATTACCGCCTCTTGCCTACGCTCGATCCGGGCGTGGGAGTGGTGATGGTCGCGCCGAAAGGCCCTGGCCGGACGCTGCGCGACCGCTTCCAGATGCACCAAGGCATTCCGTGCTTGCTGGCGGTCGATCGTGAATCGGCGGGCGGCGACGCACGGTCGCTCGCGTTGGCGTGGGCGAATGGCCTGGGTTGCGCGCGGGCCGGCGTCATCGTCACGACCTTTCGCGACGAAACCGAAACCGATCTCTTCGGCGAACAGGCCGTGCTCTGCGGCGGCCTGACCGCACTCATCCTCGCGGCATTCCAAACACTGGTCGAAGCCGGTTACCCGCCGGAACTCGCGTATCTTGAATGCTGCCACGAAGTGAAGCAGGTCGTCGACCTCACCTACCAGCGCGGCCTTTCGGGAATGATGAACGCTATCAGCAACACCGCGGAGTTTGGCGCGCATTCGGCCATGCCGATCATGGTTGATGAGCAGAGCCGCCTTCGACTTCGTTCACTGCTTCGTGCCGTGCAGGATGGCTCGTTCGCGCGGCATTTGCGAGACGACTATTCCAAGGGGTTTCCGTGGTTTGCCAGTCAACGCCGCCAGTTGGCCAATCATCCGATTGAACAAGCAGGGAAAACGGTGCGAGCCCTTATGCCGTGGTTGATTGACGGCGAAACGAAGGATGTGCAAGACAAGTGAATCTCGTTCAAGCCGCCATACTTGGTCTCGTCGAAGGCATCACCGAATACCTGCCGGTGAGTTCAACCGGTCATTTGATCATCACCAGCGCGCTGCTCGGGCTCGATCATCCGCCGCAGACCAAGCACGCGGTGGATGTGTTCAACATCGTCATCCAGGGCGGGGCGATTCTCGCCGTGCTCGGGCTGTATTGGCCGCGCGTCATGCAGATGCTGCGGGGCGTCATCGGGCGCGACGACGTCGGGCGGCGGCTGCTCGTCAACCTCATCGTGGCATTCATGCCGGCAGCGATCTTCGGCTTCCTGCTGGATGACTGGATCGAGGCGCATCTGTTCTTCCCGATTCCCGTGATGGCCGCGCTCGCGCTGGGCGGAATCGCGATGATCCTCATCGGACGCTGGCAGCGGAAGTTCTTTCATGACGACGCGGCCTCGCACGGGAACGGCGCGCACGCGTACACAGACATCGAGCACCTCACATGCAAGCGTGCGCTGATCATCGGCCTGCTGCAATGCGTGGCCATGTGGCCGGGCACGAGCCGTTCCATGATGACCATCGTCGGCGGCATGCTCGTGGGCATGAAACCGCGGCAGGCAGCGGAATTCAGCTTCCTGCTCGGCCTGCCCACGCTCGGCGCGGCGTGCGCGTACAGCGCGCTGAAGAACTTCACCGGCGATGAACCGAACATGGTTCAACTCCTTGGTCTCGGCCCGATCGTGGTGGGCGTGGTTGTCGCAACGATTTCCGCAGGCATCGCCATTCGCTGGCTGGTCGGCTTCCTCAATCGTCACGGCCTGGCGATCTTCGGCTGGTATCGGCTCGCGCTTTGCGCGGTGCTCGGCCTGATGATCTGGCGCGGCATGGTCAGCATCACCCCAGACGCTGAAACGAATCCGGCCGCCACCGCTCCCGTCAGATAGTTGTGACGTGCTCAGGCCGCGTCGGCGAGCTGCATCTGCAGCAGATCGCTGTAACTGGCGCTGATGGGCTCGCCCATGACCGGCGCGAACGCGTCGCGCAGCCGGGCGACCGCCTCGTGGCAGGCTTTGACGTTGAAGCGGCGCGACACCACCGCCTCAAACTCAATGAACGCCCCGAGGTCCTTCACTTCATCGAGATGAATGCGCACTTCGCCGAACACCCAGACTTCGCGAGATTTCTCCACCACCAGCCACGGCCGCAGGCTGCGCGTGCCCCAGCGTCGCCTGGCCTGCGCATCGGTGAGTATGGTGTAGTTGCACATGCGGGGCGAGACGCGGTCAGGTCGGTGGTAGTACACCCACTGAATCGGCTTGCCTGCGATTTCGCGCTTCTTCAATCGTCCGTCAGCCATGCGATAGTACGTATCGCGTTGCTTGCCGCGCTCCTCGCGCTGCGCGGAAAGCTGGCGGCACTGCTGGCGCGCCGCGTCAACGTTTCGCAATTCGGCTTTGAACTCGATGTTCTGCATGAGGCGGCCCGGGACTTCGGGCTTCATCACTCATCGGCAGGTTTTTCCATCGGGTCAAGCACCCGAAACCGCTGCGCGGAGATTGTGGCCTCATCCTGGAGAGGCAAACCAGCCTCGATCCGGCCCAACTGCTGCACAGCTGCGAGATGATCGGGCATGGGCCAGCTCCGCATCTTGCCTTCAGCATCGACGCGCACGAGCTGCCAAGCCCTTGGGCTGTCATGATTGCGGCCGGCGTAGTACAAGCCGTCTTCGCCAATAATCGGACCAGCCACTTCGACGAACGCGGTCTCGACAAACGGCTTGTTGTCGCCGCCATTCACTTCGCGCATGAGGTGCCAGCGGACTTCGCCGGTGTTCTTGCCGCCGACGAGGACGCGCCAATACCACTTGTCGCCATCGAACTGCACAGCTTGTGCGGTGAAGTCGGATGTTGCAGGCCGGGGAAACAGCGTTCCGCCGAGCGCCCACGCAAGGAGCGCCGCCATGATCACGAAGATCGTGGAGCGAACCAGCAGGCTGCGGATGCCAAGCGCGAACTGACCCATGCGGCGACGATTGTAACGGACATGCCGCCGCCGTAGGGCAGGGCTTGGCCCTGTCCTACGCTTCGAACGCCTTCATCAGTTTCGCCTCATCCCAGACTTCGACGCCGAGTTCGCGGGCTTTGTCGAGTTTGGAGCCGGCCTCCTCGCCGGCGATGACCAGATCGGTCTTCTTCGACACGGAACCAGTGACCTTTGCGCCCAGCCCTTCGAGCCGTTCGGTCAATTCCTCGCGCTTGAAGTTCGCAAGCGTACCGGTCAACACGATCGTCTTTCCTGCAAAAGGCCAATCCTCGGCCGCTTGCGGCTTCGCGTGGGCACGATACGAAGCACTCTTCATTTCCACGCCGACCTTCGACAATCTATGAAACGTGTCGCGCCCCTGCTTCGATTGCAGATACGCGTGCAGGGCCGGGGCGGTGATCTCGCCGAAGTCGGGCAGTTCAATGAGCTGTTCGACGCTCGCCTCCAGCAGCGCGTCGGCGTCCGGGAAGTGCGATGCGATGGTCTTCGCGGCTGTCGTGCCGATGTGTCGGATGCCCAGCCCGGCAAGCACGCGCGCCAGACCGCGCGACTTGGCCTCCTCGATCGCAGCCACGAGATTGTCAGCTGATTTCTCGCCCATGCGCTCGAGATCGAGCAGTTTGTCGCGGTTGATCGCAAAGACGTCGGCGAAGTGTGTGACCAAACCGGCGTCGACAAGTTGATCGACGAGCTTCTCGCCCAGG
>CAZCGB010000267.1:0-4830 GCA_964498045.1 uncultured Isosphaeraceae bacterium | reverse complement strand
GCCGGCGATGATCTTGACCGTGGTGGATTTGCCCGCGCCGTTGGGGCCGAGGAATCCGCACAGCGAGCCGCGCGGCACATTCAGGTCGAGGTTGCGCACCGCCTGCGTTGAGCCGAAGGTCTTGCTTACGCCGCGGATGGAAATGGATGATTCGGTGGATGTCACGGGAAATTCATTATGAAAAACCGGCGGAGCCTTTCACGACTCCGCCGGCGGGATTGTACAGATTGGATTCGATGGACGTTCCGAAGCGGATCAGTTGTTGTTCTGCGGAGCCGCAGGTGCGGTCGCGGCTGGCTTGGTGTCTGGGGATTCCGCGCCCTTGAGCATCGCCTTCACTTCATCCGGAAGCGCGAAGGCCGACGCCTCCAGCGTGTTGAACTTCACCTCGTTGAAGGTCAAGGTCATGGTCATGCCCATCTGGTCAATATCGATCTTGGTGAAGTACTTGATGCCGGCGTCTTCCTTCCATTCGGCGAACTTGATGGTGGAGGTGACCGGGCCCATCTGTGTTTCCTGCGATGCTTCGATGCCGCGGATGAGGCCTTCCTTGACATCGAAGAACGCGAACTGCTCGACGCCGTCCTTGTCGGTGGCGCTGACCTTGTAGCAGTCTGAGTCGCCGAACTTGATTTGATCGACAGTCTTGAGTTCCTTGGACTCATCGCGCATGCGCAGAACCATGCGAAACATGTTCGACTGGTCCTGCATCTGCCGCGCCTGGTCCGGTTCGAGGATCTGGAAGCCGGTCGGTCCCTTGACCCATGACACCGAGCCGTCGGAGCCCATTGTCGAATCCATGCCGGGCATGGACTGCTTGATGAACACCATCGTCGGCTTCATCCAGTTCATGTCGAGCGAAAGGTCGCCCATGGGCGTGCTCATGGTGGCCTTGATCATTGAAGACTGGATGGCGTCGAATGCCTTTTCTCCGCCCATCGCTTCGATGGCCTTGTTGACGATTTCTTTACCGGCCGGCAGATCAGCGCGGGCGACCGATGGCGCTGGGGCGGTAGCTGCCGGCGGCGAATCTGGCGCTGCGGGCGGAGCAGCGGGGGGCGCTGAGGGCGCGGCATCTTGGGCCAGCGCGGCAGAGGAGCAAATCAACGTGGCGGTAACGACAGCAAGCGAAACAGAACGTGCGTTCATGTGGGTGGCCTTTGTTCTTTCTGAAAAAAGTGCGGCAGCAGAGGTTTTCAAGCAGCCTCGCCGAGCGGCCGCATGTTGTGCAAGGTGAACCGGCGGAAAGTCGATGGGAAGTGACGCATGGCTACGCGGCATCGAGTGATCTCGCAGCCTGCGCAAGGTGCGGATAATACCGGCGTTGCACCGGACGATCCGGACCTGCTCCAATCCATCTGATCCATCCATTCATCCGGATATATGGCTGGACAATTGTCAAACTTGGGATACCATTGCTGCTATGCACAGTCGATTCCTGCATGAACTCGGCCGCCGCGTCATCGTCTTTGACGGCTCAATGGGCGCGACGATCCAGTCCATGACGCTGGATGTGCAGCGCGACTACCTCGGCCGCGAGAACTGCGTCGACCTGCTGGTCAAGAGCCGGCCGGACATAATCCAAGGCATTCACGAGGGCTTCCTGAATGTCGGGGCGGATGTCGTCGAGACCGATACATTCGGAGCCAACAAGCTTGTCTTCGCTGAGTTCGATGAGGAACTCGTCGGCTGGACGCGCTCAATCAACAAGCAGGCGGCGGAGATCGCACGGGCGGCGTGCGACAAACATTCGACATCCGACAAGCCGCGCTTCGTCGCCGGTTCGATCGGCCCGGGCACGAAACTCATCACGCTCGGCCACACGACCTGGGAGGCGATGCTCGATTCCTACACTGAGCAGGCGCGCGGCCTGATCGATGGCGGGGCTGACCTCTTCATCATCGAAACCTGTCAGGACTTGCTGCAAGTCAAGTGCGCGATCAACGCCTGCCTCGATGCGCTCAAGGAGCGCGGCAAGTCACATGACGACGTCCCCATCATGGTCAGCGTTTCGATCGAGACGATGGGCAAGATGCTCGTCGGTTCGGACATCACAGCAGTCGTCAACGCCATCGGCGCGTTTCCCGTCTGTTCGCTGGGTCTGAACTGCTCGACCGGGCCGACCGAGATGGGCGAGCACATCGCGTATCTGAGCAAGCACTGGAATCGGCCCATCTCCGTGATGCCCAACGCCGGCCTGCCGGTGCTGGTGAACGGCAAGACCTCTTTCCCGTTGGCCGCGGACGGATTCACCGCCGCGCTGTCGCGTTTCGTCGATGAGTTCGGCATCAACATCGTCGGCGGCTGTTGCGGCACGACCGTCGATCACATTGGTCAACTCGCCAATTCTCTCGCTGGCGAACGGCTGACACCCAAGGTTCGCGAAGTCGAATCGCAGAAGCCCGGCTGCAGCAGTCTGTACAGCCACGTTGAGTTCGTGCAGGATAACTCGTTCCTCATCGTCGCCGAGCGCACCAACGCCAACGGCTCGCGCAAGTTCAAGCGGCAACTGGATGAGGAAAACTGGGATGGGCTCGTCTCAATGGCGCGCGAGGAGATGCGCGACGGTTCGCATCTTCTGGACCTCTGCGTTGATTTCGTCGGCCGGAGCGGCGTGAAGGACATGATCGAGGTCGCTTCGCGCTATGTGCGGCAAGTCGATGCCCCGCTCATGCTCGATTCGACGCAGGCCGACGTCATCGAAGCCGGCTTGAAGCGCGCAGGCGGCAAGTGTGTCGTCAATTCCATCAACCTGGAAGACGGCGAGAAGCGCTTTGACGACATCTGCCCGTTGCTCAAACGCTACGGCGCGGCGTGTGTTGCGCTCACCATCGATGAAGACCCGCAGGCGGGCATGGCCAAGACGGCAGACCGCAAAGTGGAAATCGCCGAGCGCATGCACGAACTGTTCACGCGCAAGTGGGGGCTGGACGAGCGCGACCTGCTGTTCGATCCGCTGACGTTCACCATCGCCACGGGTGTGGAGGACGATCGCCGATTGGGCTTGGAAACGCTGCACGGCATTGAGCGAATCGCCAAGCGATTCCCCAACTGCGGCATCATCCTCGGACTATCGAACATCTCCTTCGGCTTGAAGCCGGCGGCACGGGCGGTGCTCAATTCAGTCTTCCTGCACGAGGCGCGACAGCGAGGCTTGACTGCGGCGATCGTGCATGCGAGCAAAATTCTGCCGCGCAACAGGATCAGCGATGAACAATGGGACGCCGCCCAGTGGCTGGTGTTCGATCATCGCGGGGCGCAGCGACCGGCGGGCATGCCTGAGACGTTTGATCCGCTTCTGCACTTCATCGGCCTGTTTCCTGATGGCGAAACCGCAAGCGTCGACGAGCGCGAAGAGGCGAGCCTGACTATCGAAGATCGTCTTCAGCGGCACATCGTCGATGGCGAGGACAAGGACCTCGAAACGCACCTCAACGCTGCGATGGAGAAGTATTCGCCCCTGGCGATCATCAACGATCATCTGCTGGCGGGTATGAAGGTGGTGGGCGATCTGTTCGGCTCGGGCCAGATGCAGCTGCCGTTCGTGCTGCAGAGCGCGCAGGTGATGAAGAAGGCGGTGAGCATTCTTGAGCCGCACATGGAGAGGTCCGGCGCGACGGCCGGCCCGAAGGCAAGGGTCGTCCTCGCCACGGTGCAGGGCGACGTGCACGACATCGGCAAGAACCTCGTCGACATCATCCTGACCAACAACGGCTACGAGGTGCACAACCTCGGCATCAAGCAGCCGATCGCGCAGATCGTCGCTGCGCTGAAGGAGACCGGGGCCGACGCCATCGGCATGAGCGGATTGCTCGTGAAAAGCGTGGGCGTGATGGAAGAGAACTTGCACGAACTCAACCGCATGGGGATTCAGATCCCCATCATGCTGGGCGGCGCTGCTCTCACGCGCCACTACGCCGAGAGCCACTTGCGCGGCATCTACCAGGGGCCGTTGTACTACGGCAAAGACGCTTTCGAAGGCCTCCGCATCTGCGAGCACCTCGCGGACGATCGTTTGGCGACGATTGATGAGGAGATTCAGGCACGATTGATCAAGCGCGAGGAAGTGGAGGCGAAGGTCGCGTGCGGTGCTGCAAAGCGCGAAGAGGCAGGCGTGGCGGTTGCGACATCAGCTCGTTCGAGCGTCACGACGGATGTTTCGATCCCCAAGCCGCCGTTCTGGGGCGATCGGTTGATCGAGGACATCGACCTCGATGAGATCTTCCCGTTCATCAACCAGGTCGCGCTCTTCCGCGGGCAGTGGGGCTTCAAGAAGGGCCAGTTGTCGCCAGAGGAATATGAGCGCAATCAGCGCGATGTGGTCGAGCCGCTCTTCGAGCGCATGAAGAGTCTTTGCCGCGACGAGCGCATCCTGCGCCCGGCGGTGGTGTACGGCTACTTCCCGTGCAACTCATCCGGCAACGACTTGATCGTGTACGACGCGGTCGATCAGGACCGGGAGATCGAACGCTTCTCGTTCCCGCGTCAGGACAAGAGAGAGCGTCTCTGCATCAGCGACTTCTTCCGGCCTGTTGAATCAGGCGAGAAGGATGTCGTCGCGTTCCACTGCGTGACGATGGGCATCGAGGTCAGCCACCGCGCCAAACAGCTCTTCGAGCGCAACGAATACACCGAATACCTGTACATGCATGGCATGGGCGTCGAGAGCGCGGAAGCACTCGCCGAACTCTGGCACAAGCGCGTCCGCGCGGAACTGGGCATCGGGCACGAGGATTCGCCCAAGATCCGCGAACTGTTCACGCAGACCTATCGCGGCAGCCGGTACTCATTCGGCTACCCCGCCTGTCCGGACATGTCCGACCAGGAAAA
>CAZCGB010000266.1:0-4841 GCA_964498045.1 uncultured Isosphaeraceae bacterium | reverse complement strand
GGACCGAGACGGTGCCGTTGGTGAGGTTGTTGCAGGCAAGGTCGGGGAAGGCGTCGCCGTTGAGGCGTGCGAAGATGACTGAGCGCGTGTCGGTGCCGACGTTGTACGCGACAGCCGCGGCGAAGGTGCCGTTGCCGTTGTTCTTCAGCACCGAGATGGTGTTGGTCGTGGGGAAGGGGCGGTTGTTCGCGACCGCCAGGTCGATGTCGCCGTCGTTGTCGATGTCAGCGGCGGCGATGGCGAACGGGCTGACGCCGGCGGGATAACTCACGCCTGCGGAGAACAGGGGCACGGGGCAGCCGACGCTGGCCGAGCCTGCATGCGCAGTGTGGGAGATGGTGACGCCCGCGCCGATGATCGAGGCAAGTGCGAGGATCTCCGATTGGCGACGCGCAGCGGTGCGAGCGTACGGGCGCGCGGAAGTCTTCAAGCAATCAGTCGGGGCGGCGAGTGCGGGCGTGAACATGGCGGATTTCCTTGAGTCGTGGGCGAGAATGAGGCGGGCGAAACCGAAGCCGACCAGGGCTGGGCCACAAACGCAGGCCCTGTCGCTTCACCCGCCCTCAACACTCCAAGCGGAGACGACGGCGCATGAGGATCAGGAAATTCCCCGCAAACGCGTAGATGATTTGGATGTCGAGCGACGGGGTGCCGCGGTCCGCCTCAACGTGATTCCGAATGGGCACGATTCGCCACGGATTAATCGGCAGGGATTCAGCCGACTTCGCGCGTCTGGAAAAGGAACGTCGCCAGCGCGAGAGCTGCTCCGATGTACAGCACGCCGTAGATCAATGTGCGAATGACATACGAGGTGGGAATGCGATGATCCTGGGTGAGCGCATCGCTGAGGAACATCACCTGAAAGTTCGGAAGCACGGCTCTGCCGATGCCGCAGCTGTAGTACGCCAGACGTTCCGACGCGTAACGGACCGCACGCTCGGCAGGGGGATACACAATCGTGCGCGTGTTGGCGATCGTCTCGCACTCCTCGCTGCTGCGCTCGATGAGCTGCGGCCAATCAAGCTGCAGCACCATCTCTTCGCCGTTGGGCGGCCATTGCAGCGTGTCGGCGGCGTGCTTGGCGGCGGTGAGATCGGCTTGCAGGCGTTCGTTGGTCTCGCGCTGGATGTTCTGCTGCATCGCGTCGATCTGCTTAAGGCGATCGGACTCGCTTTCAACCTTGAGTTGCCCGCGGATCTTGGCGACTTCGGTCTGCACGCGACAGGGGCCGACCTCGGCGCGGTGATACGCCTCGGCCTCGCGATTGCTCCTGATCCATGCGCGCAGCGGCTCAAGCTCGCCGGCGGCAAGGATGCCTTCGACTTCCTTACCGGTCATGGATTTCACGCGCTGTGTCCAGGTGTCTTCGAGCTTGACCATGGGCCGGCCGAGCGTCCAGTCGCTGAGCATGCCCATGATGAACACGCCCAGGGTGATGACCAACGTCATCACCTGGCCCAGCCGCGTGGAGACGGCGAGGGCGATGGCAGTGAGGATGAGGATGGCCATCCACAACGCGATGATCGCCAGCCAAAGCTGCGGCTTGAAGCCCACGCTGATCGGCTGCAGCTTGAATTCAGCGGTGAACATCATGCTGAACAGATACGCCAGGGCCGCGAGCGGTGTGAGCACGATGAGCACAGTGCTGGCAAAGACCTTGCCGTAGAAATAATTGCACCAGACAGCTGTGCCCACGCCGAGGACGAACGCGATGAAGCTGAACACCAGCACAGGGCCATGCAGTGGAGAGCGGGCAGTCTGCAGCACGGTGTGCTGTTCGGTGATCATGAACACGATGGCCATGTACAGGGTGCCCAGGGTCATGGACGCCGCGACGCCCAGGAACTTGCCGAGCAGGAATAGCGGCCGCGAAACGGGCTTGGACACGACCGTGAGCACAGTGCGATTGTCGATCTCGCGCCCCAAGACGTTCGTGGCGATGAATGCGGCGAGAAGACAGCCACAGAGGAAGACTGTCGCAAGACCGAGGTCGATCAGCATGCGCTGATCGTCCTCCATGGTGAACGCGGCCAGCGGATTGCTCAGCACGATGGCGATGGTCGCGACCAGCAGCACCACCAGCATGATGGGCTGGCGGATGCTCTCGAAGAAGGTGTTGCGGGCGATCGCGAAGGTCTGCTGGAACATGACGGATGGCGCGCCGTGTGCGTTGGGTCGGGTGGCGGAGAGGGAGACCGGCGGCCGGGGAAGATATGCGGGATCGGCCGATGGCGGGCAGAGGCGGGCAGCCACTGCCGGATAACTCGACCGTGACCATGCATCGCGCCGCGGTCGAGAACGGGGTGATTGGGCAGCGGTCGCGAAATTGTGCTAAGAATGGCCGAACCCCGGCCGGGGCATGGTACGTAGTTCCCCCGTTTCGTGTTCGTCGCGCATCCCGCGGGCGGCGAACCGCATCTTTGAAGCCCGTTCCGCCCAGCCCTTCATGCCCTCATGAGGAGGCCGAGGCGGCTTCTGGCGTTTCGCTGGCACATGTTTCGCGATCGAAGATGTGCGAACGGTTCTCGCCTCCCTCCTTTCATTTCCCGGAGGCGGCCGTTCAACGCCTGTCGCGGGCGTGTTGGTTGGACCGTTGATTCTCCTCATCCCTGTCAAAGGCCCAGCGTCGTGAGCATGTCGTCATGAGAACCGACCATTTCGCCTACCAGCGCGCCACGAAAGTCGCGGGCTTCGGATTGCTGCTGCAGGTGGCGATCGGCATCCTGCTGCTTGTGTTCGGCATGGTGAGCACGCCGCGCGACACGCCGCTGGTGTTCGCTTCGCTGTATGTGCTGCCGGGCGTAATCGTGTGGCTGGGGCTGGTGATCGTCTATCACCAGCACAAGCTCGAGCGGTTGGAATCGCTGGAAGAGGATGAACTCGCCGCCACGCGGGGCGGGATGGCTGAGACGGCGTCGGTCTTCGATCAGTCGCGCGAGGAATCGCGCGTCGCGGCCCGTCGGCTCGCCATGATGCACAAGTGGTTCATGCCGGGGCTGAGCCTGCTGATGGTTGTGACGTTGTCGCTTCTGGCCCTGGTCATGCTGCGGCAGATGAAGGCGGTTTCAAGTAACACCGCCGACTTCGGCGTGACGACGCAGCGCGGCTGGGCGGTGGCCATCTGCCTGTCGATTGCGGCGCTCTCGTTCATCTTCTCTCGCTTCGTGGCGGGCATGGCCAAGCAGCCGGCATGGGCGAATCTCCGGGGCGGCGCGGCGTACATGGTGGGCAACGCGCTGGTGCTGGTCGCCGTGGCGGCCGGAACGATCTTCCGCTTCTTTGAGAACACCGAGGTCGTGCAGGCCGTCGCATGGGCGATCCCGATCCTCATGCTGGTGCTGGCGGCGGAGTTCACGCTCAACTTCATCTTGAATCTGTATCGTCCGCGCGTGCCGGGCGAGATTCCCCGCCCTGCATTCGACAGCAAGCTGCTGAGCCTGTTCGCCGCGCCCGACAACATCGTGCGATCGCTCAACGAGGCGGTGAACTATCAGTTCGGCTTCGACGTGACGAGTTCGTGGGGATACCAGCTGCTGCTGCGGTCGATGGCCTGGCTGCTTGGGCTGGGCGTGGTCGCGCTGATTCTGTTGAGCATGATCGTGGTGGTCGAGCCGTATCAACAGGCGTTGCGCTTGAGAGGCGGTGCGCCGGTGATGAACGCCGACGGCACCGCCCGGGTGTATCGCTCAGGCATCATGCTGAAATGGCCGTGGCCGTTCGAAACGTCCGCGATCTACGACGTCTCACGCCTGCGCAATCTCTGGCTGACGGCAAAGGTCGTTCAGCCGAAGTCGGTCAACCTCTGGACAGGCGAACCCCCGCCGACGGATGTCGAGCTGCAGCCGTTCCTGGTGGCTTCGCCGGTGTCGATGACCATCGTGCAGCCCGGCCGCAGCGGCATTCCCGGCCTGACCGGTATGATCCCGACGCCGCCCGCATCGCAGCCGGCGGAGTCGGCAGGCGCGGGGCACGAGATCGGACTGGACGCACCGACCAAGGAGGATCTCGCGGCTGAAGCCGTCAGCGCGGTGTACGCGCTGGTGGACGCCGAGATGGTGCTGCAATATCGCATCAAGTCTGACGGCGGATTGCTGAACTACCTCGAGTTCTCAACCGATTACATCGCCCGCACGCAGCAGCTCACCGAGCGCGAGCGGGCGCTTCGCGACATCGCGTTGACGGTGGTGACCAGCGAACTCAGCCGGCGATCGATTGACGAAGTGCTTTCACCCGGTCGCAGCGACCTGACGCTGGACCTCGTTTCGAAGATTCAGCAGGCGTTCGATCGCGCGAAGACGGGCGTTGAAGTGATCGCATTGGAGATTCCAATGCTGCGGCCGTCCGGGGCGGCGGCGGAGAAATTCGAAGAGCAGAGCATCGGCCGGCAGGGCGCTTCGGAGTTCAAGGCCAAGGCTGAGCGAAACGTCTCGGCGACGTTCTCGTTCCTCATCGGCGATCAGAGCAAGGCCGCGGAAGTCCTGCGCTTGATCGATGAGTATGACGCCTTGCGGCTGGCGAATTCGCCCGAGGCGGCGAAGAAGCGCATCGTGATCGAGCAAATGCTGGTGCGCGGCGGCGGACAGGCGGCCCAGACCATCGCCGACGCCGAGCGCGACCGCTGGGTGCAGCTCATGCAGCGCCGCGCCCAGGCCAGCAGCGTGCAGAGCCAGCTGGCGGCGTACCGGGCCGCGCCGAACCTGTATCAGCAGCGCGAGATCATGCGCGTCTACGCGCAGCTGTTTCCCACCATCGACAAGTACGTGATAGGCATTGACCCGACACGTGTGCGCATCGACATGGACCTCAAGAAGGTCAACCACATCCTGGATTTCGAGGGGGCG
>CAZCGB010000265.1:0-4854 GCA_964498045.1 uncultured Isosphaeraceae bacterium | reverse complement strand
GCCGTCGAGTGCGCCGTGATCGATCAGCCAGGCGTCGTCGTAGTCGTGATTGAGGAACTGGTCATCCACATCGCTGCCCGGCTGGGCGTTCATGTCGCCCATCACGACCGCGGGCAGGTTCGTGCCCTCCAGCCAGTCGATGAGCTGTGAAGCCTGCGCGGCCCGTGTGGGATTGGAGATCGCCTCCAGATGCGTGCAGACGTATCTTGCCTTCGCGCCTTTGAAGGTGATGTCGGCGGCGATCCAGCCGCGGTTGAAGTCGAGGTCGCCGACAGGTGTGGGAACGGTTTCGACGTCGTCATAGTGTCTGGCGCGGACGGCGCCGACATCGATGTTCGAGCTGTGGCGGACGAGCATGACGATGCGCTCCTGCCAGTGGATCTTCAGCAGATCGTCATCGACGTCGCCGAAGGCCTCGAAGTCGATGGTCTCCAGCGTGCCGGCGACGTCGTAGCGCAGGCCGAGCGCGAGCAGGCGTTGCTGCAGGATGGCGAGGAAGTCGATGTCGTCGTGTTCATCGCCCAGAATGTCTTCGGTGCGCCAGTGCGCGACCTCCTGCAGGCACAGAACATGCGGCCGCTTCTGGTCGATGACGCGCGCGATGCGGCCGGCCCGCTCGACGAAGTTCGTGTCGCGGACGTTCTCGAAGATCTCGCCGAGGTCGAAGTTCAGGCCGCCTCCGCCGCCGTAGTAGATGTTCCAGGTCATGAGCGTGATGACCGGCGGCGGAACCGGCCCGCGCGCGGCGCTGATCAGGCCCAGGCACAGCGCGATGAGCACGGCGAGGGAGAGTCGGGCGAGGGCGAAGCGTCTGATCATGAAGGGGAGTCCAGCAGCGAAATGTTCGGGCGCGAGGAGGCAAGCATTCAGGAGAGCGTCAGCCGTCAATCATGGCGCATCAGACGTCGTGCGATACTTGGCCGCATCGTCGGGTCTGCCAAGTCCTGTGTAGATGTCCACGATCACGCTGGAGAAATCCTTGACCATGCGCGAATGTTCGCCGAAGCGGTTCGCGGCCTTGTCGCGCCATTTCAAGGCGATCGGCTCCGCATCGGCGAATTGATGCAGCATCGACAACGCGCGCAGATAGCCAACGTAGGAATTGAAGGTGTCGGGATGGCCTTCCGCCAGCACCTGTTCGCGCCTGGTCGCGCATTCAAGGAACATCGGCAACGCGTCGGCCGCCTTGTCCTGTTCAAGCAGACACCACGCGAGTGAGTTCAGCCAATACAGCCGATACGGGTGGTCGACACCCATGACGTCGGTCGCATCAGCCACCACCTGCTTCCAGATCGGCTCTGCTTCTGAAGCCTTCTGCCCTGCGAGCAGCGTCCATGCCAGCGTGTTCTTGGCGTACAGGGTGTCGGGGTTCTTCGGGCCGAGCACGCGCTCCGACGCGGTCGCCGCTTCGCGCGCCAGTGGCTCGGCTTCAGCTGCGCGGAACTGCGACGCGAGCGTCATGGCGATGTTGGTCTTGGCTTTGATCGTCGCGCCGGCGTCGGGGCCAAGCGTCTTGGTGAAGCCGTCGAGCGATTTTCGGAACAACCGTTCCGATTCAGCGTAATCGCCGGAGCTGTACAGCGCCCACGCCAGGGCATTGGTTGTGCGCACCGTATCCAGGTTATTCGGGCCGAGCAGCCGCGTTTGCGCTGCGAGGTTGTCGGTCATCATCGCGATGGCCTCGGGCCCGCGATTCATGTCGCCCAGCACGCTGGCGAGTTCGGTGATGGTGGCGAGGGTCTGCTGATCGCCGGGGCCGCGCTCGCGCTTGCGGATGTCCAGCGCGCGGGAGAGTTGATCGTGGGCTTCGGCGTACATGCCCAGGGTTCGATAGGTGGAACCCACGGCGACGCGCGCCGACGCCTCGGCCAGCGGCTGTCCGGAGGTGGCTGCGGTGATGTTGGCGGCGGCGATGTCGAGCGCCTCGCGCACGGTGATCTGCTTGCCCATGGCGCGCTGCGGGCTGGCGAGCGCAAGCACGTCGCGCATGAAGTCGCCAGCCGCCTTGTTGGCGTCGGCTTCCTGCTGCGCGCGTTTGAGCGCGACATCCATGGCGTCGCGCGCAACGATCGCCTGCCGCGCGAAGACTGTGCTCACGATCGCAGCCGCGACTGAGACAGCGACGACCGCGACAATCGCCGCGAATGCCGCCTTGTTCCGCCGCGCGAAAATGCGGATTTGGTAGATCAGGCTCGGCGGCCGCGCGCTGATCGGTTCATCGTTCAGGTATCGCCGAATGTCCTGGGCGAGTTCCATCGCAGATTGGTACCGGGCTTCACGTTCCTTCTGCAGGGCCTTGAGCGCGATGGTCTCGACATCGCCACGGAGGTCATGATCGATCGTCGAGAGCCGCTGCGGAGCCTGCTCGCGGATGATCCTCGTGGCGTGGATCACGGGCGTGTTGCTCACGTCGTAGGGCAAGCGACCGGTGAGCAGTTCGTAGAGCACCACGCCAAGCGAGTACACATCGCTGCGGACGTCGAGGTCGTTGGGGTCGGCTTCGATCTGCTCTGGCGACATGTATTGCAGCGTGCCGACCAACTGGCCCACGTCGGTCTGCAGCGTCGTCACCGCCATGTCGGAGTCGGTGGCGCGGGCGACGCCGAAGTCGATGATCTTGGGCTGGCCTGAGGAGTCGACGAGCACGTTGCCGGGCTTGAGGTCACGGTGGATGACGCCCTTCTGGTGGCCGTGATGCACGCCGTCGCAGACCTTCGAGAAGAGTTCCAGCCGCTCGCGTGTGGGCAGGTGCCGCATCTGCGCGTACTCGGTCAGCGTTTTCGCTGAAGGGATGTACTCCATGACGAAGTACGGCACGGACTGGCTGCCGTCCTCATCATGCACCCCAGCGTCGTACACCTGCGCGATGCACGCGTGGCGCAGTCGGCCGAGGATTTGTGATTCGAATTCAAACCGTCGCAACGCGGAACGCGACGCCAGGCCCTGCCGCATGATCTTCAGCGCGACGCTCCGGCGCGGATGATCCTGCACCGCTTCGTACACCACGCCCATTCCGCCGGAGGCGATGGCTCGCTTGATGGTGTACGGGCCGATCTGCCGTGGCCCGGCCTCGGCGGGTCGTCCGGTGCCAGCGATCGGAGAGAGACGCACCGCCTCAACCGTCTCTTCCGGCTGATCCGAACGAAGTTCATTTGAATGATCGTGCGGGGAACTCATGGCATGCTGAGCAACGCCTGCTGACTCGGCGCGGTTCACCCTTTCGACATCAGTGTACGGTGCGGCATGCCGAAAACTGCTGCGGCCCTCACGGAATCGAGACTCTTGCAAATTCAGGGGTTCGGATGGTTATCATGACGGCCCATTCGCAGTCGGGCCTTTCGGCCCGCCGCCGTCGTCCGATCGATCGAATTCACCCCGCCGCCTCAGCAAATCGCTTTGCGGCCGCAACTTCCGGAGTTTCCCCTATGGCCACCCCGCAGGCCGGTTCGACCATCGCACCACCCCGTCCGACGCCAGCCGCCGTTCCCGCCGCCAACGGCAAGCTCCGGCAGCTGCCGACGAAAGTGTTCGAGGAACTCGAGATCGTGCGCGATCCCAAGAACCTCTATCACCAGACGATTGAGACGGTGCTCATCGCCGCCGATCTCGTCGGTCTGCGGCACCACCAGCAGATCATCCTCGCGCAACCAAAGAATGAAATCATGGTGCACTTCCCTGTGCTCATGGATGACGGCCACCATCGGTTGTTCAAGGGATATCGAGTTCAGCACAACAATGCGCTCGGGCCTTACAAGGGCGGCCTGCGGTTCCATCCGCATGTGTCGCTTGATGATGTGAAGTCGCTCGCCGTGCTGATGACCATGAAGACCAGCCTCGTGCGCGTGCCGTTCGGCGGCGGAAAAGGCGGCGTGAAATGCGATCCGCGACAGTTGAGTCGCGATGAACTCATGCGCGTCACCCGGCGCTTCTGCTCGGCAATCAGCCACCAGATCGGCCCCGACTACGACATCCCAGCGCCCGACGTCGGCACCAACGCGCAAGTGATGGCGTGGTTTGCCGACACGTACGCACAGATGACACCCGAGCATTCGCGCTACAACTCCGCAGCGGTCGTCACCGGCAAGCCCGTGGAGATGGGCGGCTCCCTCGGCCGCGAGAAAGCCACCGGCCAGGGACTGGTTGATGTCCTCAAGGAGATGCTGCCGGAACTCGGCATCGACATCAGCAAGATGACCTACAGCCTCATCGGTTTCGGCAACGTCGGCGGCTGGACCGGCCGGCTGCTCGCTGAACTCGGCGCGAAACTCGTCACGGTGCTCGATCACACCGGCGCGATCCACAACGGCAAGGGCATCGACACCGCGGCGTTGACGACGCACGTCGATTCCACCGGCGGCGTCGGCGGCTTCAAGGGGGCGGATTCATGCACGGCGGACCAGTTCTATTCCACCGCGGTGGATGTGTTCATCCCCTGCGCATTGGAGCAGATGGTCACCGCTCGCGAAGCGAAGTTGATCAACGCGAAAGTGGTCGCGGAAGGCGCCAACGCCCCGACCACGCCCGAAGGCGACGCAGTGCTGTTGCAGCGCGGCATCGAAATCCTGCCAGCCATCCTGTGCAACGCGGGCGGCGTGACCGTTTCGTACTTCGAGTGGGTGCAAAACCGCTCGAGCGTGTACTGGAACGCCGAGCAGGTGGATGAGGAACTCAACCGCCACATGGTGATGGCGGCACGGCGCACGAAACTCGCGCGACACAAATACGGTTGCGACATGCGCACCGCGGCGTTCTGCGCGGCGATTGAGCAGATCGGAAAGGTGTACGATCTGCGCGGCGTGTTCCCGTGAGCCAATTCATCGCCGCTTGCGGCTGAGCCATGTCGATCGCGCAGGC